>NZ_RZOM01000404.1:0-5010 GCF_003999175.1 Mesorhizobium sp. M7A.F.Ca.ET.027.03.2.1
GGAAGGGGGATGCCAGTGTCGACGCGGCTTTGCCTGCATTTTTTCAGCAAGGCCCGCTGTTTTTCTGCAAGGGGTTGCAAAAAAGCCCGGCCTTCGCCGGGCTTTTCGCTTTATCTTGCCGTCAAACGGTTCAGGCCGACTTCTTCTTGTCGTCGTCCTCGTCGATTTCCTCGAAATCGGCGTCGACAACGTCACTGTCCTTGGCGGCGTCCGCCTTGGCGTCGGCTTCCGCCGCTTCCTTCTGCGAAGCCTCGTACATGGCCTGGCCAAGCTTCATCGAAGCCTCGGCAAGCGCCTGGCTCTTGGCTTCGATGTCGGCCGGGTCGTCGCCTTCGGTCGCGGTCTTAAGCGCCGCGATCGCGTCGGAGATCGCCGTGCGCTCGCCTTCCGAAACCTTGTCGCCATATTCCTTCAGTGACTTCTCCGAGGAATGCAGCAGCGCTTCGGCCTGGTTGCGGGCCTCGACCAGCGCCCGCCGCTTCTTGTCGGTCTCGGCATTGGCCTCGGCGTCCTTGACCATCTTCTCGATGTCGGCGTCCGAAAGACCGCCCGATGCCTGGATGCGGATCTGGTGTTCCTTGCCGGTGCCCTTGTCCTTGGCCGAAACGTTGACGATGCCGTTGGCGTCGATGTCGAAGGTGACCTCGATCTGCGGCACGCCGCGCGGCGCCGGCGGGATGCCGACCAGGTCGAACTGGCCGAGCGCCTTGTTGTCGGCGGCCATTTCGCGCTCACCCTGGAAGACCCGGATGGTCACGGCCGACTGTGAGTCCTCGGCCGTCGAGAACACCTGGCTCTTCTTGGTCGGGATCGTCGTGTTGCGCTCGATCAGGCGGGTGAACACGCCGCCCAGCGTCTCGATGCCGAGCGACAGCGGCGTCACATCGAGCAACAGCACGTCCTTGACGTCGCCCTGCAGCACGCCAGCCTGGATGGCGGCGCCGAGAGCAACGACTTCATCCGGATTGACGCCCTTGTGCGGCTCCTTGCCGAAGAACTGCTTCACGATCTCCTGGATCTTGGGCATGCGGGTCATGCCGCCGACCAGGACGACTTCGTCGATCTCGCCGGCCTTCAGGCCGGCATCCTTCAATGCCGCCTTGCAAGGGGCAATCGTGCGCTGGACCAGGTCGTCGACCAGCTGCTCGAACTTGGCGCGCGTCAGCTTCAGCGTCAGGTGCTTCGGCCCGGTCGCGTCGGCGGTGATGAAGGGCAGGTTGATTTCGGTCTGGGTGGTCGACGACAGCTCGATCTTGGCCTTTTCAGCCGCCTCCTTGAGGCGCTGCAGGGCAAGCTTGTCGTTCTTCAGGTCGATGCCCTGTTCCTTCTTGAACTCGGCCGCCAGATATTCGACCAGGCGCATGTCGAAATCCTCGCCGCCGAGGAAAGTGTCGCCATTGGTCGACTTGACCTCGAACACGCCGTCGCCGATTTCGAGCACCGAAATGTCGAACGTGCCGCCGCCAAGGTCATAGACGGCAATGGTCTTGCCTTCCTTTTTGTCGAGGCCATAGGCAAGCGCTGCCGCGGTCGGCTCGTTGATGATGCGCAGCACTTCAAGGCCGGCGATCTTGCCGGCGTCCTTGGTCGCCTGGCGCTGGGCGTCGTTGAAATAGGCTGGAACGGTGATGACCGCCTTCTCGACCTTCTCGCCGAGATAGGCTTCCGCCGTCTCCTTCATCTTCTGCAGGATCATGGCCGAGATCTGCGAGGGCGACTGCTTCCTGCCGCCGGCCTCGACCCAGGCATCGCCATTGTCGCCCTTGACGATCTTGTAGGGGACAAGCTTCTTGTCCTTCTCGGTCACCGGATCGTCATAGCGGCGGCCGATCAGGCGCTTGACCGCGAAGATGGTGTTTTCAGGATTGGTGACCGCCTGGCGCTTGGCCGGCTGGCCGACCAGACGTTCGTCGTCGCCCGAAATGGCGACGATGGAAGGCGTCGTGCGCGCGCCTTCCGCATTCTCGATCACCTTGGGCTCCTTGCCATCCATGATGGCGATACACGAGTTGGTGGTGCCGAGATCGATACCGATTACTTTTGCCATTTTTCTAGTCTCTCCGCTAAGCAGGCTATCAGGACCCGTACAGGCGTTCCGACGAAAGCCCCTGTTCACAAGAAATCCCGTTCCGGCAACCGGCATTCCGGCGCCGAACGGCTTGGCGCGTATATAAGAACAGGCGGCATCGCGCGCAAGCATTCTGCGCAAGGCTTCCATGAACCTTTCCACCTCCGCCTGCGACTGATCTCCAGGTGCCGCATGGTGCGGCCCGGAAAGGAAGCCCCCATGACCAATAACCCAGAGACTCCCAGGTCTCCGGGAACAACAGGAGCTCGGCGCGACCACCGCCTTCGGGACGAGGTCGATGCGCTGGGCTTTCCGTTGATTCCGTTGACCCTGCGTAAGAGCAGGCGTATCGTCATCTTGAGGAAAGCAGACAATTCGATCAGGGAAGAACGAGCCGGACCGCCGCGCCTTGCCCTGATTTGCGCGGCCAGACCCGACGTTCTCCCGTCGACTACGGGGGGTAGTGTCATGTCTCGCATCCGCGGCTCGTTCGTGTCGTCTCTTGCTGGCGGCTTGCGCCGCGCTGTGCATCCAGGCGGGTTGCTGGCACTCGGCCTGTGGCTGGGCGCCGCGCAGGCGCAGGAAACCCGGATCATCTATCCCGGTTCGATGGCGGTGACCGGATTTTCCGGCACCATCATTCCCAATTTCGACCCCCCTGATTCCGAAAAAGAGGGACTGCCGCCCGGCGTCGATCCGGTCGACGAAACCTTCATCGACACCACGCGCGCCACCTTGCGCGTCTTCGACGTCTCGCAACTGGGCGGACCAGCCACCGGCCAGCTCGTCAACACGCCACCGCCCTTCGAGGTGACGGCGGAGCAGGTCGGCCAGGTGTTCGGCGTCACCTACGATGACGGCGTGCGCGACGGCGTTCCGACGGGCATTCCCAATCTCTATGCCGGCGCCACCTCGCTGCACGGCATCCGTATCGTCACCCCGGACGCCGACGATGACGGCCGCCCCGAGCGGCAGCGCCGCGGCGCTGCCGGCGCCATCTTCATGGATGGCCAGTTCGGCACCGAAAACGGCGGCGGGCCGGGCACCGTCTGGAAGATCGACGGCATCACCGGCCAGGTCTCCAAATTCGCCGACATCGACACCAACAGCGGTCCCGGCATCGGCAATCTCACTTTCGACGCCACTCATCGCGAGTTCTTCGCGTCCGATCTCGATACCGGCCTGATCCATCGCATCGATGCCGAAGGCAGGCTGATCGACAGCTTCGATCACGGCGTTGCCGGCCGTCCCGCGCATGGGCTTGCTCCAGTCGCCGACGACGGTTCGGTGATGGACATAAAGGGAGCGACCTTCGACAGCGAAGACCCCGACAGCTGGGGCTACACGCAGGACGAGCGCCGCGTCTGGGGCGTCTCCTACCATGGCGGCCGGCTCTACTACTCGGTCGGCGAAAAGTCGGAAATCTGGTCGGTGGGCATCGCCCGCGACGGCAGTTTTGTCGGCGACCCGCGCTGGGAACTGACGGTCAGGGCCGACAAGGACTACGCCGTCACCGACATCGCCTTCGACAATAGCGGCTTCATGTACCTGGCCCAGCGCGGCCCAGTCGAAAACCGCTACGATTACAGCCAATTCGCCGATTCCGGCAAAGGCGAGGTCATCCGCTACTTCCGAGAGAACCCGGACGATCCGGAGACGGAATCGGTCTGGGTCGAAGTGCCGCAGGAATATGCGGTCGGTTTCCCGCAGGGCAACCGGCAGGCCGCCGGCGGTCTCGACCTGCAATATGGTTATGATTCCGACGGCAATCTCGACACATCGGTCTGCACGCAGACGCTGGTCAAGTCAGGCGACAAGCTGCGCGACAATCCTTCACTCGCCGAACAGCTCGCCGCCGGTGGGCCGCTGGCCGTGCATGGCGTCCAGATCACGCCGAAAGAGCTGGTCAAGCCGGCCAACGTGCCGCCCTTCGGCTCCTGGTTCGTCGACTTCGACGGTTATTTTGAAGATCCGGAGGTCGAGGGCCATGTCGGCGACGTTGCCGTCTGGCATCCTTGCGAGGGCCGCGCCGGCTATTACGAGGAAATCCCGGGCGGCTACCTGCCCCCCTTCTACCCGCCGGATTTCCCACCACCCGGCAACCTGCCTCCGTGCATCGATGTCGAGGATATCAGGTATTACTGTACGCCTCGCGGCCTCCAGGCCGATCTCTATCTCCATGACCACGCCGGCTTCGGCGGCGATTCGATCAAGGCCCAACCTTCGAATGAGACAAAGTCCAGGACGCCAGGCGTCGGGGTGACATCATCCCAGTCGCATGCGCCCGGCAAGCCTTACACGGTCGACATCACCGGCCACTATCCGGGCGACAGAGTGGATGTTGGACTTTGCTTCTACAGGAAGTCCGACAAGGACAAGGGTGGCTACTACCCTTGCTGCAAGATGATCTTGCCGCTCCGAACCCCAGCCGTCAGCTGCGAACGTTGAGGAGGGGAAGATGAAAAATCTCGCACTCTCCCCGCTCACGACGAGCTCGCAATCCACAGTCATGGAGACGATCATGAAACCCCTGTCATACGCCAGGCGCGGCGCGCGCTGGCTGATGGCGGCCGGTATCGCGGTCGCCATGTTCACCCCTGTGGCAAGCCACGCGGAAGACGCCGCCCCGATCACCCCGGAACTGAGGCTCGATCTCGACAATTCGAAGATCGTCAATCCGAGGCCGGAGCGGGCGGTGCCCTTCTTCACCAAGAAAGGCACCCAGCGGAGCTGCGACTATGTCGTCTACTCCCTGAGCTTTGGCCTGCGCGGCGATGCGCAAGCCTTCGCCGACCTGACAGCCTTGCTGAAAACGCTCAAGATCGAGTTCAAGGACCAGCTTCCACACGGCCTTTCGATCGTCAGCGCGAATGTGTCGGGCGACGGCACGGACGCTTCGGGCGGACCATTGCCCGGCGTTTCGATCAGCACCTCGGCCGGTC
>NZ_RZOM01000405.1:0-5009 GCF_003999175.1 Mesorhizobium sp. M7A.F.Ca.ET.027.03.2.1
ATGCGTTGGGAAGGATCTCGCGGAAGATGATCCAGCCGCTGCCCTCACCACGCAGTTTCGCCGCCTCGACATAGTCCATGACGTTGATGTCGACGGCGACCGCGCGCGACAGGCGATAGACGCGGGTCGAATCCAGAATGCCCATCACCAGGATCAGCGTCACCAGATTGGTCGGCAGCACTGACAGCACGACGAGACCCATGATCAGCGTCGGGATCGACATCAAGAGATCGACGAGGCGCGACAGCAGCGTGTCGAACCAGCCGCCGAAGACGGCCGCCGAGAAGCCGAGGATGGCGCCGAGCGAGAATGACAGTGCGGTGGCCAGCACCGCGATGAACAAAGTGATGCGGGCGCCGTAGATCATGCGAGACAGAAGATCGCGGCCGAGATTGTCGGTGCCCAGCAAATGGGCAGCCGACATCGGTTCCCAGACGTCGCCGACGATTTCGCCATTGCCGTGCGGCGCGATCCAGGGGGCGAAGATCGCCGCCAGCACGAACAATGCCGTCAGCACGATCCCGATCAGCGCGGGGAGGGGGATGCGTTTGATATCGAGCATATCCGCCCCCTATTTCGGATGTCTGAGACGCGGATTGGCGACGATCGCCGCTATGTCCGCAATGATATTCAGGCTGATATAAACGGCGGCGAAGATCAGGCCGACCGCCTGCACCACCGGCACGTCGCGTTTGGTGACGTGGTCGACCAGATACTGCCCCATGCCCGGATAGACGAAAATCACCTCGACCACGACGACGCCGACGATCAGGTAGGCGAGGTTGAGCATGACGACGTTGATGATCGGCGCGATGGCATTGGGGAAGGCGTGCTTGCGGATGACGTTGAAGGCCGACAGGCCCTTCAGTTCCGCCGTCTCGACATAGGCCGACTGCATGACATTGAGGATCGCCGCGCGTGTCATGCGCATCATGTGGGCGAGCACGACCAGCGTCAGCGCGGCCGCCGGCAGAGCGATCGCCTGCATGCGCTCGCCAAAAGGCATGCCGTCATAGACGGTCGAGATGCCAGGGAAGATTTGCCATTTCACGGCGAAGAAATAGACCAGCACATAGCCGATGAAGAACTCGGGAAAGGAGGTCGAGGCCAGCGCCAGCCCGGAGATCAGCTTGTCGACCCAGCCATTGCGGTAGCGCACCGCGATCAGGCCGAGAATGATCGCCAGCGGCACGGCGACGATCGCCGCCCAGAAGGCGAGAAACAGCGTGTTCCACAGCCGTCCCTTGATCGACGTGGCGATATCCTGGCCGCTCGACATGGCGGTACCCAGGTCACCTGTCACCACCCCGCCGAGCCAGCGGAAATACCTGATATAGGCCGGATCGTTGAGGCCGAGCTGCTCGCGCAGATTGGCGAGCGACTCCGGTGTCGCCGATTGCCCAAGAATGGCTTGCGCGACATCGCCGGGCAGGATCTGCGTGCCGGCGAAAATCAGGACCGAAACGGCCAACAAGAGGAGAATGCCCAGCGCGATGCGCTGGGCAATCAGTTTCAGGATGGGTGAAGACATATCCGCAAAGCCGGCTCAGGCCTGCAGCCAGCACTTCGCCAAGGCGTAACCGTTCATCAGCTCCTGATGTGGATCGTCGACCCAGCCGTCGACCTTGGCGCCTGTTGCGTCGATGAACTGGTTGAACATCGGCAGGATCAGGCCGCCTTCGTCGCGGACCATGACAGCCATGTCGTGGTACATCGCCTTGCGCTTGGTCTCGTCAAGTTCGGCCCGGGCCGCCAGCACCATCTTGTCGAAATCCGGGCGCTTGAAACGCGTGTCGTTCCAGTCCGCCGTCGACAGATAGGCGGTCGAGTACATCTGGTCCTGCGTCGAGCGGCCGCCCCAGTAGGAGGCGCAGAAGGGCTGCTTGTTCCAGACTTCCGACCAGTAGCCGTCGCCCGGTTCGCGTTTGATCTCCAATTTGATGCCGGCCTTGGCCGCGCTCTGCTGATAGAGTTGCGCGGCATCCACGGCGCCGGGGAAGGCGACGTCGGAAGTCCGTAGCAGCACGGCCCCGTCATGGCCCGACTTCTTGAAGTGGAACTTGGCCTTGTCGGGATCGTATTTCCGTTGCTCGATATCGCTGAACAGCGGGTAGGAAGCGTTGATCGGGAAGTCGTTGCCGATCGAACCGTAGCCACGCAGGATCTTGTCGAGCATTTCTTCGCGGTCGATGGCCAGCTTGAGCGCCATGCGCAGATCGTTGTTGTCGAAGGGTGCGGTGTTGCAATGCGCGATGAAGACATAGTGGCCGGGACCCGCGTGGTTGCGGATGGTGACGCCCGGCAGGCGCTTGATCAGATCGACGATCTTTGGCTCGACGCGGTTGATCATATTGACCTGGCCGCCCTGCAGGGCGGCCGTGCGCGCCGTCGCATCGTTGATGACGATGATCTCGATCTGGTCGGCGTGGCCCATCTTGTCGCCCTGCCAGTAATTGGCGAAACGCTCGCCGCCATGGCGCACGCCGGGCTCATTGGTCGTGACCTTGTAAGGACCGGCCGAGATGCCTGCGTCGGCCTTGTCCTTGCCGCCATTCGGTTGGACGATCAGGTGGTAGTCGCTGAGCAAATAGGGCAGATCGGCATTGGCTTCCTTCAGGGTCAGCACGACTTCCTTGCCGCTGGCCTTGATGGTCTCGATGCCCTTCATGTAGCCGAGCGCGCCGGATTTCGACTTCTCGTCGGAATGGCGCTCAAGTGTGGCGGCCACATCCTCGGCGGTCACCGTCTTGCCGTTGTGGAATTCGACGCCGTCGCGGATCTTCAGCGTCCACACCTTGGCGTCGTCCGACGAGCCGATCTCCTCGGCGATGCGGTTCTCGAGCTTGCCTTCCGGCGAAAGCTCGACGATCAATTCGCCCCACATCTTGCCGAAGGCGAACGGCACCTGAGTCATGAACAGTGCCGGATCAAGGCTGTTGGTGGACTCGCCGCCGACAAGTCCGGCTTTCAGTGTACCGCCCTTGACCGGACCTGCCGCGCGTGCAGCGCTTGAAAGCAGCGAGTTGGCGAAGGGCGCGGAGATACCGAGCGCCGCCGCCCGGCCGAGAAAATCACGACGGCTCAGTTTGCCCGACGCGACACGCCGGCTAAGAAATTCCAGTTCGTTCGACATTTTGAGTTCCTCACTCTGTTGGTTCGACTCTGCGGTCGCTTTTCTTATTTCTTGTGAGGAGAATAATGACCGCAAGGGAAAGCGGTAAGCAAGACCGAATGCGACATGCCGTGGCGTAAATCGTACGTCGCAATTGGACCAATGAACTCGGTGCTCAAAGAAGCGCGCGCGGCACCTTCTCCTCGAAATTGCGCTCGAAGACGAGCGTTTCGTCCTCATAGGCCTCGATTCTGGCGCTGACGATGAAGTTTTGCGCGTCCGACCGCATTTCGGCTGTCGTTTCGGTGCGTACCGACCATCCGTTTCGCGACAGGGTCTGCGTCCAGTGCGTCTTCCCCGAGGCCGACAGCGGATCATCGGGGTGGATCGTCCAAGTCTCGCGGGCGATGCTGCCATTGGCCAGGCCATGAGCGAGATCGCGCACCTCGCCGAAATCATCAACGATGGAAAGCGTCACGATTCCCGTCTTTTCGTCACGATCGATATGGCGCTCGGAATTGCTGGCGCGGATCGTCTCCGTTGCCCAGGGAGTGGCACCTTCCGGCTCGGCGAACGCCGCTTCGTCGTCTCTCGCCAGCGGCCGCAGCGGCAAGCGGAGCGTCGCCGCCGACAAGGTCAGCCGGACCGGCTCCGGCGACGGCCAGATGGCAGGCCAATAGGCGTTCGAAACGGCAACACGCAGGTGGTGGCCGGCAGGCACGCTGTAGGCGCATTGATCGAGCACTACGCGCGCAGACACGGTTTCACCCGGCACCAGCGCCTCCGGGAATTCGTGCGAATTGCGGTGCGTCAGATTGAGTACGCCATAGGAGATCAACTCCGAGGCGCCGTCGGGATGCACATCGCAAAGCCGGACCGCGATGTTGGCCTGCGGACGATCAGCGGATAGCTGCAGCTCGACCTCCGGCGCTCCTACGATGTCGACCGGCTCGCTGAGTTCCGGCTGGTCGAAACACACCGACAGGGCATCGTCGGGGCGCTGATCGCCAGGCAGTTCGGGGCCGAAGGTGAAGGGAAAATACTCGCCGCCGGCCAGGCCGCAGCTTTGCGGCGAGGCAACGATGGAGGGTTTTTCCGTTGACGGGATCAGATCGACCGTTTGTGTCTTGATGTTGGACGATGGCCATTCCTGCTCCGCCACCCAGCGGCCAGGCCGCTCGGGGTGCCAGCGCGCTGGGCGCACGCTGTCCATGACATAGGCGCGGTAGGCCGGGTCGGACTCGACACCGGTGTCGACACCCTTCAGCCAGCGGTCCCACCAGCGCAGAGCCTCCTGCAGGAAGCCGATGGCGGGTTTTGGTCCTGCGTAGTGCGGGTATTTGTGGATCCATGGCCCGATAATGCCCTTGACCGGGGCTTCGATGTTGCTGGCCAGATGCGAGACCGTGTTGCGGTAGCCGTCATGCCAGCCGCCGATCGACAGCACCGCGGCTTTGACGGCGGAGAAATCCTCGCAGATCGAGCCGCGCTTCCAGTAGGCATCACGGTGCTGGTGTTTCAGCCACAGCGGCGCCAGGAAGGATTGGTTCTCCAGCCGGGTCAGCCACAGATCGCGCCATCTGTTGTCGCCGGCCAGCAGCGGGTCCGGCGGCCGCGACGAGTAGGACAGCATGGTCGAGGCCCAGCCGAAGTTCTCGATCAGCAGGCAGCCGCCCTTGTAGTGGATGTCGTCGGCATAGCGGTCGACGGTCGAGCATAGGCTGATCACGGCTTTCAGCGCCGGCGGCTGCTTGGCCGCCACCTGCAGGCAGTTGAAGCCGCCCCAGGAAATGCCCATCATGCCGACATTGCCGTTGCACCAGGGCTGGCTGGCCGCCCAGGCGATGACGTCGCAGGCATCCTGCAATTCCTGCTCGGAATATTCGTCGTCCATCAG
>NZ_RZOM01000406.1:0-5008 GCF_003999175.1 Mesorhizobium sp. M7A.F.Ca.ET.027.03.2.1
ATCTCCTTGAAGCCCATGTCGAGCAGCAGGCCGAACATGCGTGCCTTGCGCTCATGGCCCATCGGATCGATCAGCGCCTGGTTGCCGTCGCGCAGGTCGACCGAGCACCAGATCGGCGCCTTGTCGATCACCTTCGAAGGCCAGGTCCGGTCGGTGAGGCCGACGGTCGGATAGGGCTGATATTTGCGAGCCGCGTCGGGCATCCCTTTAGCCGAATCCGTGTCGGCTACCGCGGCATCGGAGCGGATTTCTTCTCGTGCGTTCATCGTCGTTCTCCCGGCGGCTCATGGATCCACCTTCGGTGGATTGATGGCGAGCGGCGCCTTTACCAGAATTTCGTTCGCTTGATGTGATTGCCAAGGAGCATGCGCTTGCGCGGCGGTTCGACCGCCGGGCGCTCCTTCAGCGAACCCGGCGATCGCCGATAAGGCCGAGAAGAAGCAGGGTCGAAGCCAGCGCGCGCACGGTCTCGCCGGAAAAACCGGTCGAACGGGAAGCGTTGGTGGCGCGCGTGTTCATGGCGGTTCTCTTACAGGAGCGGCTTGTGAGAGGCAAGTGGGGGCCGCGTGGCGGGCCGTGATCTGTCGGATGTTGTCCCGAACATGCGCGCTCTTCCCCACGCGCGGCAAATGCGCCAGACTCGGGCATCGACAGGGTTTCGATGCCCCTGTCGCGGGAGGGGTCGTCCATGAATTTCGTGTTCTTCTCGCCGCATTTTCCCGCCAACGGCGCGGATTTCTGCGACCGCTTGAAGAAGGCCGGGGCCAGGGTGCTCGGTATCGGCGACGCGCCCTATGACGCGCTCGACGCCAAGCTGAAAGCAGCCCTTTCGGAATATTACCGCCTCGCCAACATGGAGGACTACGATCCCGTGTTTCGGGCGATGGGGCATTTCGTCCACAAATGGGGCCGTATCGACCGTTTTGAATCGCTCAACGAACATTGGCTTGAGCTGGAAGCCAACATACGCACCGACTTCAACATCTACGGCACCAAGCTCGATTTCGTGAAGAACCTGAAGCGCAAGAGCCGCATGCGTGCCTTCTTCCGCAAGAGCGGCGTCGACACCATCGCGCAGCGCAAATGCTCCGACCGTGCCGGGGCCATGACTTTCATCCGGCGCGTCGGCTACCCCGTCGTGGTCAAGCCCGACAGCGGTTCCGGCGCATCGAACACCTTCAAGATCTCCAACGCCAAAGAGCTCGACCAGTTCTTCCGGGACAAGCCCGAGGACGTGACCTTCGTCATGGAGCAGTTCATCGGGGGGCTGGTGGTGACCTTCGACGGGCTGGTCAACCGCGACGGCAAGGTGGTGCTGGCGGCCAGCCACCGCTACGACCAGAGCGTCATGGAGGTGGTCAACAAGGACCGCCATATGAGCTACACCTGCTTTCCCAGGATCAGCCCGGCGGTCGAGGAGGCCGGCCGCAAGATCCTGAAAGCATTCGACGTACGCGAACGCTTCTTCCACATCGAGCTGTTCGAGACCAAGGACGACCGGGTCATCGCGCTGGAGGTCAACATGCGCCCGCCCGGCGCCTGGATGACCGATGCGATCAACTATACGTTCGACATCGACGTCTACGCGGCATGGGCCGACATGGTGGTCAGGGATGCCGCCGGCGGCCCTTACGAGGGGAAGTATTTCACCGCCTATGCCAGCCGCAAGCGGCGCCTCCACTATTTGCACGGCCATGAGGACGTGCTAGCCGCGCACCGCGACAAGATCGTCCACCATCAGGCCATCGAAGAGGTTTTCAGCCGCGCCATGGGAAATTACGCCTACCAGATGCGCTCGAAGGACGAAGCAGCGTTGCGTGCAGCGGTCGCGTACATCCACGCGGAAAAGGCGTGAGGCGATGGACATTTCCTATCACAAGAATTTCTCGAGCCAGCTCGGCCGCGACATGGAATACAAGCGCTACGGCCATGCCGGCCGGCCGGTGGTGGTGTTCCCGACCTCGCAGGGCAGGTTCTACCAGCTCGAGGATTCCGGCGGGGTGGGCGCACTGGCCGAATTCATCGACACCGGCCGCATCCAGCTGTTCACGGTCGACGGCGTCGATTCTGAATCCTTCTTCGACAAGCATGCCGACGCCGCCCACCGCATCGCCCGCCACGAGGCCTATTTCCGCTATGTGCGCGAGGAGGCGCTGCCGGACTTCCTGTCCACAGCCGAGCAGGCCAATGGCGGGCGCAAGCTGAAGCCGCTGTTCTCGGGCTGTTCGATGGGCGGCTATCACTCGTCGAACTTCGTCTTCCGCTTTCCTGAACTCGCCAGCGGCGTCATTGCGCTGTCGGGCGTCTATTCGGCGCGCGACTTCTTCGGCAAAGCGCTCGAGGGCGACATTTTCTACAACTCGCCGCTCGACTATCTGCCCGGCATCGTCGATCCCAAACTGCTGGCCCGGCTGAAGGCGCTCAGGCTGATCTTCTGCTGCGGCCAGGGCGCCTGGGAAGAGCGGATGTTGGTCGAGACGCGCAAGTTGGAACAGATCCTGCGCGACAAATCCATTCCCGCCTGGGTCGATTACTGGGGCGGCGATGTCAGCCACGACTGGCCATGGTGGCACAAGCAACTGGTCTATTTCTTCGGCCGTTGGCTGGATGAGGACCTGATGCACAGGCTGGATTGAGGTGCATTGATATTCAGGTGAGGCTGGCCTGCAAATGACGGCTTCCTGCGCTTCCGGTGCTCACGTACTTAAGTACGCTCCGCTCCGGTTCTCGGAAGCCACCATTTTCGACTCAGCCTGACCTGAATCTCAACGCACCTTGGGCGGACGAATGATCACACCCGATCCGATCCGCCGTTTCGTCGAGGCCCCAATGCCGGCGACACGGAAACCTCTCTCGTCGCGTTTACCGCCGACGCATCCATGAGCGACTCGGGACGGTCATTCCGGGCGTGAGCAGATCGCGCGCTGGAACCAGTCGGACAATATCGGCGTTGGCATCGTCCGTATCACACTGGACGGCGATTGTATTTCGAGTTTGGTGATCGCCTGACTACCCTTCCTGGCCTGCCGGCAGAGCGACGGTCTCGTGTTCCGACGCCGATCCGCGACGCAGGCCAAGGAAAACGACGATGGCGGTCATGACGGTGATTGCCGCCAGCACGATCAGCAACCTGTCGAACGCCGCCTCATAGGCCTGGACCAGAACAATGGCTCCAGCCTGGGGCAGATGTTGTGCTGCTTCGCCGAGATTGCCGGTCACCAGCAGTTGGGCTGCCGCTGCTGCCTGCGTCGAAGATGCCGTTCCCTGTGCGGCGAGATGCGCGGCGGTAAAGCCGGAAAGGGTCGCCATGACGATCGCCAGCGCCACGCCCTCGCAAGCGACGCGGGTGGTGTTGAAGATGCCGACCGCCATGCCTGCGCGCTCTCTCGGCACGACACTGACGGCGAGCCCGTCCATCAATCCCCAGGGCAAAGCGATGCCGACGCCGATCAGCATCAGCGGCGCCACCAGCGCACTACCGACCGGTGGTGTCAGGCTCAGCCAGACAAGCCCGGCGGCAGCGACGAGCAGGCCGACGCCGCAGATCGTGGCCGGCGCGATCCAGCGCGCCAGCTGTCCGGCGAGCATCGGCAGGATCAGCAGCGGGCCTGATAGGCAGATCATCAATTGCCCGGCCTTGATCTCGCTCATACCCTCGATGCCGATGAAGCGGATCGGCAACAGGACGAGCAGGACGACGAAGGCGTAAGCGGGTGCCGCAGCCAGAAACTGGACGCCGACGAAGCGAGGATAGGCAAACAGCGTGAGATCGAGCATCGGCCGTTGTGCTCGCCGCTCGACAAAGACGAAGGCGACAAAACAGATGGCAGAAGCGGCCAGAAGGGAGACGACAAGGGGATCGGCCCAGCCGCTCTGCGGGGCCTGGAGCACGCCATAGGTCAGCGACGCCAGCGCGATCGTGAAGGTGCCGGCTCCCGCCCAATCTAGGCCCGTCGCATCCGGGTCGCGCGATTCCCTGATGGTGCGCAGGCCGAGCATGGCGGCGGCAATCGCGAGTGCTGCAACCAGAAGAAAGATCGACCGCCAGCCGAATGCAGAGATGAGCAGGCCCGACGCGATTGGGCCGAAGGCGAGGCCGACGCCGAAACTGGTGCCGAGGAAGCTGAAGGCGCGCAGCCGCAACGGCCCTTCGAATTCCTGGGCAAGTGCCGAGGCGCCGCCAGCGAAGGCGGCCGCACTGCCGATACCCTGCGCGGCGCGGAAAATGTCGAACCAGATGATGTCCGGCGCCAGCATCGCGCCCAGCGACGCCAGGACATAGAGGGAGATGCCGACGAGGAAGAGGCGCTTGCGCCCATGATTGTCGGCCAGAGCGCCCGACGCCATCAGGGTGGCGCCGAAGGTCAGCATGAAGGCGTTTGTCACCCAGTTGAGCTCGATCGGACTGCCGCCGAGATCGGCCGCGATGCGCGACAGAGCGACGGCCGGACCGGTGAAGGTCAAGGGCATCGTCATCGCGGCAAGGCACACGGACAAGAGCACGAGCCATCTCTCGGCAGAGCCGGTTGTGGTCCTGGAAGTCATGGATTTCCCTATCTGAAACAGTACTCGCCGGTGGCCCGCGCCATTGCGGAGCCGGTCGTGATGACAAGATAGGTCGTCGGCATTTCAGGAAAAATGGTGTTATATCTCCTGGTATATCGGACTGAAACGCTCGAATGGAATGACGCAATGGATCGTCTCAACGGGCTCCTGGCCTTCGCCCGCACCGCCGAATTCGGCAGTTTCGTCGCCGCCGGGCGGGCGCTTGGCATCTCGGCTTCCGCTGTCGGCAAAAGTGTCGCCCGGCTCGAGCAGGAACTCGGCGTGCGGCTCCTGCAGCGCAGCACGCGGCGCATTTGCCTGACGGAAGAGGGCAAGCTGTTCAACGAGCGGGTGCGCCGCATCCTCGACGACATCGACGATGCCGAGGCGATGCTGTCGCAGACACGGGAAACACCGCGTGGGCGGCTGCGCATATCCACCCCGATCGTCACCTATCATCTGC
>NZ_RZOM01000407.1:0-4982 GCF_003999175.1 Mesorhizobium sp. M7A.F.Ca.ET.027.03.2.1
GCCCGCGTCACCGATGAGGACGGCAGCGGCACGTTGATGATGTGGGTCTGGCCGACGAACTGCATGTCGGCGGAGTGCGTGACGCGGATCGTCTCCGGCTTCACCGCTTCCTTGCCGATCAGCTCTTCGCCTTCGTTCCGGTGCCGTTCCAATACGGTGCGAAGCTGTGTTTCGTCGAGCACCGCCACCGGCTGGTTGACGGTGTTGACGAAATCATGGCGCAGGTCAGCGACGACGCAGCCGAGTGCGTTGGTGATGCCCGGACGCGCCGGTACCAGCACCTTGGGCAGGCCGAGTTCGCGCGCCAGGGCCGTTGCGTGCAGCGGGCCGGCGCCGCCAAAGGCGAACAGCGCGAAATCACGAGGGTCATGGCCGCGCGATACCGAGACCATGCGGATGGCGCCCGCCATCTTCATGTTGCCGAGCCGCAGCACCGCGCCCGCCGCCTCGACGCCGGACAGGCCGGTCGCCTTGCCTATCTTGTCTTCGAAAATGCCGGTGACGCGCTCTGATGTGACGGGATTTTGGACCGCCAGCAGCTTCTTCGGCGCCAGCCGGCCGAGCACCAGATTGGCGTCGGTGATGGTCGGCTCGAGACCGCCGCGTCCGTAGCAGATCGGGCCGGGATTGGCGCCGGCACTTTCCGGACCGATCTGGATCAGGCCGGCCGCATCGACGCGGGCGATCGAGCCGCCGCCGGCGCCGACCGTGTGCACCGCCACCATCGGCACATGGATCGGCATCGCATATTCGATCTCGATCTCGTTCGAGACTGCCGGCTCGGCATTGCGGATCAGCGCCACGTCGGTCGAGGTGCCGCCCATGTCATAGGTGACGAGGTTTTCGAAGCCGGCGCGTTTTCCCGTGTAGGCGGCGGCGATGACGCCGGAGGCCGGGCCGGACATGACCGTCTTGGCCGATTCACGTGTGACGAAGCGGGCCGAGATCATGCCGCCATTGCCGTTCATGATCAGGAAGTCGCGGGCATAGCCTTTCGCGCCCAATTCCTTGCGCAGCCGCTCGACGTAGCGCTCGAGGATCGGCTGCACGGAGGCGTTGACCGAAGCGGTCACGCCGCGTTCGAATTCGCGCGCTTCCGACAGCAGCGCATGGCCTGCCGTGATGTAGCCGTTCGGCCAGAGTTCGGCGGCGATTTCGACGGCGCGCCGCTCATGTGCCGGGTTGGCGTAGGAATGCAGGAAATGGATGACGAGGGATTCGCAACCGGCCGCGATCAGCGTCTGCACGGCGTCGCGTATCTCGGTCTCGTCGAGCGGCGTGCGCACCGCGCCCGACGCTTCGACGCGCTCCGAGACTTCGAGCCTGAGATTGCGAGGAATGATCGGGACGAAGCTGCCGGTCATGCCATAGGCCTGCGGCCGCGTGCGCCGGCCCAGTTCGATCACGTCGCGAAAACCGCGCGTGGTGATCATGCCGGTTTTCGCCAGCCGGCGTTCCAGCACCGCATTGGTGGTGGTGGTCGTGCCATGCACGATGAGGTCGATGCCGCCGATCGGAAATCCGGTGGCGCCGAGTGCCGAAACCACACCGAAAGCCTGGTTGTCCACCGTGGTCGGCGTCTTGGCCAGATACACCCGGCCGCCGTCGCTTCCGTCGATCAGGAGCAGGTCGGTGAAGGTGCCGCCGACATCGATACCGGCGACGACATTTCCCCGGGAATTGCGCGCTTGCGCCGAAATATTCTCTTCCATCGTCGAAACCCGAAATGCGCGGACTACGGATATGCGCCAGTTTGGAAAGCTGTTTTAAGGGAGCATCTTGACGCAAATATCGTTTGTATACTAATAAATTCCGGACACAAGAGCTTGCCGCTTTGCAGTGTGCGAACAGCACGCCGGGACCCGAATGATCCGGGCGCGCAGGTGAAAGTTTGGCGCCCGCGTCCGTAAGCTGGGCCAGAAGGTTGGATTTGATGAACACCACATCCGCTCTCAACACCGTCGGCGCCCGACCGCTGCAGTTCCCTATACCGGCCAACGTCTATGCCGAGACCGTCGTCTCGGTGAAGCACTATACCGATCGGCTGTTCTCGTTCCGCATCACCCGTCCGCAGTCGCTGCGCTTCCGCTCCGGCGAGTTCGTCATGATCGGCCTGCCCAATGCCGAGAAGCCGGTGTACCGCGCCTATTCGGTGGCGAGCCCGGCCTGGGACGAAGAGCTGGAATTCTTCTCGATCAAGGTGCCGGATGGTCCGCTGACCTCCGAGCTGCAGAAGATCCAGGTCGGCGACACGATCATCATGCGCCAGAAGTCGACCGGCACGCTGGTGGTCGACGCGTTGACGCCGGCCAAGCGGCTGTTCATGATCTCGACCGGCACCGGCATCGCGCCTTTCGCCAGCCTGCTGCGCGACCCCGACACCTACGAGAAATTCAATCAGCTGATCCTGACCCATACCTGCCGCGACAATGCCGAGCTGACCTATGGCCAGGAACTGGTCGCGGCGCTGGAAAGCGACCCGCTGATCGGCGAGCTGACCACCGGGCGCGTCACGCTCTACAATTCGACGACCCGCGAGGAATCGGCACGCATGGGCCGCATCACCGCGCTGATCGGCTCCGGCAAGTTCTACAGCGATCTCGGCATCGACAAGCTCAACCCGGAAACCGACCGGATCATGATCTGCGGCTCGATGCATATGCTGAAGGACGTCAAGGAACTGGCCGAAAGCCTCGGCTTCGAGGAAGGTTCGCTGAGCCACCCGGCGACTTTCGTGGTCGAGCGCGCTTTCGTCGGCTGAGCCGCACCTGACATCTCGAAGTCTGCGTTTTTGACCACACGGTCAAAAACTGCTGCTTTCGCCGCCTTTTTCGGATATCACCGTCTGCAGGACTCGTGAAGTACGACTTCACGGGCTATCTTCGGCACACGTCGCTGAATGAAAGGGCAGGAGATGAGCAGCACAATCCGCGAAGCCGATGTTGGCTCGTCCAAGGTGACGCCGCTGCCGGCGCGTGCCGCCGCCAACACAGCCGTTCCACCGGACCATCGCATTGCGCGCAATCCCGGCATGAAGCTCGATCTCGGCTTCATGGAATCGGTGCGCAGCGTCAACCGCTCGGCGCTGGAACGGCGCGTCGCCAGCTTGACCAAGCGGCGCTCTATAAAGGCCGACAACCAGGCGGCCTGGCTGCTGCGCGCCGTCGCCTGCATGGATTTGACGACGCTGAATTCCAACGACACCGAGGAGCGCGTGCGCCGGCTCTGCGCCAAGGCGATCAATCCGTTCCGCCGCGACATCGTCGAGGGCCTCGGCATATCGGGTGAAACCATCCGCCCGGCCGCCGTCTGCGTCTACCATCCCTTCGTTGCCACCGCCGTCGATGCGGTGCGCGGCACCGGCATCCATGTCGCCGCCGTTTCCACCGCCTTCCCGCATGGCCTTACGCCGCTGTCGACCCGCCTGCAGGAGATCGAGGCCTCGGTCCGCGACGGCGCCGACGAGATCGACGTCGTCATCCCGCGCGGCCTGGTGTTCGGGGCCAAGTGGCGGGAGCTTTACAACGAGATCGTCTCGATGCGCGCCGCTTGCGGTGACGCGCATCTGAAGGTCATCCTCGGCACCGGCGACCTCGCAACGCTGCGCAACGTCATGCTGGCCTCGATGGTGGCGATGATGGCGGGCGCCGATTTCATCAAGACCTCGACCGGCAAGGAAAGCGTCAACGCGACGCTGCCCGTCGGCCTCGCCATGGTGCGCGCCATCAGGGCCTATTTCGAGGAAACCGGCTATCTCATCGGCTTCAAGCCGGCCGGCGGCATATCCACGGCCAAGGCCTCGCTCGACTGGCTGGTGCTGATGAAGGAAGAGCTCGGCCGGCCATGGCTGGAGCCGGACCTGTTCCGCTTCGGTGCGTCGAGCCTCTTGACCGACATCGAGCGCCAGCTCGAGCACCATCTGACCGGACACTATTCGGCCAATCATCGCCACGCGATGGCTTGAGAGATTTACCCCCACCCCGATCGGCAAGCCGATCGACCCTCCCACAAGTTGGAGGGGTGAAGGAGGCGCCCAATGAACATTCTCGACCGCTACCACGCCATGGAATACGGCCCGGCGCCGGAAGCCCGCAACGAGGCCGACGCCTGGCTTGCCGCGCGCGATTTCGGCAGGGCGCTGTTCATCGGCGGCGACTGGAAAGCCGCGTCCGGCGGCAAGACCTTCGAAACCAGCGAGCCGTCTTCCGGCAAGCTGCTGGCCAACGTATCCGACGCCAACACCGTCGACATCGATGCGGCGGTTGCGGCGGCCACCAAGGCGCTGCCGAAGTGGTCGGCAGCCTCGGGTTATCAGCGCGCCAAGGTGCTTTATGCCATCGGCCGCGCCATGCAGCGTCACCAGCGCCTGTTCGCGGTGCTTGAGACAATCGACAATGGCAAGCCGATCCGTGAAAGCCGCGACATCGACGTGCCGCTGGCGATCCGCCATTTCATCCACCATGCCGGTTGGGCGCAGGCGCTGGACAAGGATTTCGCCGGCCACAGGGGTGTCGGCGTGGTCGGCCAGATCATCCCGTGGAACTTTCCGCTGCTGATGCTGGCCTGGAAGATCGCGCCGGCGCTCGCCGCCGGCTGCACCGTGGTGCTGAAGCCGGCCGAGTTCACGCCGCTGACCGCTATCCTGTTTGCCGAGATTTGCGAACGCGCCGGCGTGCCGAAAAGCGTCGTCAACATCGTCCAGGGCGGCCCTGAGGCCGGCGTCGCCATCGTCAACCATCCCGGCATCCAGAAGATCGCCTTCACCGGTTCTTCCGAAGTCGGCAAGATCATCCGGAAAGCCACCGCCGGCTCGGGCAAGAAACTGTCGCTGGAACTTGGCGGCAAGTCGGCCTTCATCGTCTTCGAGGATGCCGATCTCGACAGCGCCGTCGAAGGCCTGGTCGATGGCATCTGGTTCAACCAGGGCCAGGTCTGCTGCGCCGGTTCGCGGCTTTTGGTGCAGGAAGGCATCGCCGACGCCC
>NZ_RZOM01000408.1:0-4967 GCF_003999175.1 Mesorhizobium sp. M7A.F.Ca.ET.027.03.2.1
CGTAATAGACCTTGCCCGAACACAGCACGACGCGGCGGATCTTGGAATCCTTGGTGAGCTTGATCGCCTGGCCGGAAAGCAGTTGCGCATCGTCCCACAGCAGTCGGTGGAACGAGCTTTCGCCCGAAATTTCCGGCAGCGTCGACACCGCCCGCTTGTGGCGCAGCAGCGACTTCGGCGTCATCAGGATCAGCGGCTTGCGGAAGTCGCGCTTCAGCTGCCGGCGCAATATGTGGAAGTAGTTGGCCGGCGTCGTACAGTTGGCCACTTGCATGTTATCTTCGGCGCAAAGCTGCAGGAAGCGTTCGAGCCGGGCCGAAGAATGTTCCGGACCCTGGCCTTCATAGCCATGCGGCAGCAGGCAGACGAGGCCCGACATTCTGAGCCACTTGCGTTCACCCGAAGAGATGAACTGGTCGAACACCACCTGGGCACCGTTGGCGAAATCGCCGAACTGCGCTTCCCACAAGGTCAGCGCCTTGGGCTCGGCCAGGCTGTAGCCATATTCGAAGCCCAGCACCGCCTCTTCCGACAGCATCGAGTTGATGACTTCGTAGCCGGCTTGAGCCGCCGACAGATTGTTGAGCGGGATGTAGCGGGTCTCGTCGCGCTGGTCGTAAAGGACCGAGTGACGCTGCGAGAAGGTGCCGCGTTCGGAATCTTGTCCCGACAGGCGGATCGGATTGCCGTCGAGCAGGATGGCGCCGAAGGCCAGCGCCTCGGCCGTCGACCAGTCGATGCCTTCGCCGGACTCGATCGCCTGGCGGCGGTTTTCGAGGAAGCGGATGATCGTCTTGTGCGCCTCGAAATCCTTCGGCACCTCGGTCAGCTTCTTGCCGATTTCCTTCAGCGTCTTCACCGGCACGGCGGTCTTGCCGCGCCTTTGTTCGTCCTGGTTGTCGGCCGTGCGCAGGCCAGACCAGGCGCCGTCGAGCCAATCGGCCTTGTTGGGCTTGTAGTGCTGGCCGACTTCCCACTCGGATTCCAGATGCGCCCGCCAGTCGGCCTTGAGCTGGTCGAGCTCGGCCTGGGTGAGGTGACCCTCGGCGATCAGCCGGTCGCCGTAGATCTGCACGGTCGTCTTGTGGGTGCGGATGTTGCGGTACATGATCGGCTGGGTGAAGGCCGGCTCGTCGCCCTCATTGTGGCCGAAGCGGCGGTAGCAGAACATGTCGACCACAACAGGCTTGTGGAACTTCATGCGGAATTCGATCGCCACCTTGGTGGCGTGCACCACGGCTTCCGGATCGTCGCCATTGACGTGGAAGATCGGCGCTTCGATCATCTTGGCGACGTCGGACGGATAGGGCGACGAGCGCGAGAAGCGCGGATTGGTGGTGAAGCCGATCTGGTTGTTGATGATGAAATGCAACGTGCCGGCGACGCGGTGGCCGCGCAGGCCGGACAGGCCGAGGATCTCGGCAATCACGCCCTGGCCGGCGAAGGCGGCGTCGCCATGCAGCAGTAGCGGCAGCACCTTGGCGCGCTCTTCCAGCGGCACGATCTCCTCGCGGCTGCGGCCGAACAGGTAATCCTGCTTGGCGCGCGCCTTGCCCATCACCACCGGATCGACAATTTCCAGATGCGAGGGATTGGCGGTCAAGGACAGGTGCACCTTGTTGCCGTCGAACTCGCGGTCCGACGAGGCGCCGAGATGGTACTTGACGTCGCCCGAGCCCTCGACCTCGTCGGGGGCGGCCGAGCCACCCTTGAACTCGTGGAAGATGGCGCGGTGCGGCTTGGCCATCACCTGCGAGAGCACGTTCAGCCGGCCGCGATGCGCCATGCCGAGCACGATTTCCTTCATGCCGAGCTGGCCGCCGCGCTTGACGATCTGCTCCAGGGCCGGGATCAGCGCTTCACTGCCATCGAGGCCGAAGCGCTTGGTGCCCTTGTACTTGACGTCGATGAACTGCTCGAAGCCTTCGGCCTCGACCAGCTTCTGCAGGATCGCCTTCTTGCCGGTGGCGGTGAAGGTGATCTCCTTGTCGGCGCCCTCGATACGTGCCTGGATCCAGGCCTTTTCCTCGGGATCGGAAATATGCATGAACTCGACGCCGAGCGTCGAGCAATAGGTGCGGGTCAGGATTTCCAGCATCTGCCGGATGCTGCCGAATTCGAGCCCGAGCACATTGTCGAGGAAGATCGGCCGGTCGTAATCGGCTTCGGTGAAGCCGTAATTTTCCGGCGACAGCTCGTTGTAGTCCTCGAGCGGCTTGGCGATGCCGAGCGGGTCGAGATTGGCATGCAGATGGCCGCGCATGCGGTAGGCGCGGATCATCATGATGGCGCGCACCGAATCGCGCGTCGCCTGGTGCACGTCGGCGTCGGACAGGACGACGCCGTTGGTGACCGCCTTGTCCTTGACTTTCTTTTCGATCGTCTTCTCGACGATACCCCAATTGCCGTCGAGCGCCGACACCAGTTCGCCATTGGCCTGCAGCGGCCAGGAGGGCTTGGCCCAGGAGGCGCCCTTGGCATTCCTGCGCACATCGCCGGCGTCGTCCTTCAGCCCGGCGAAGAACTCCTGCCATTCGGGGTT
Organism: Mesorhizobium sp. M7A.F.Ca.ET.027.03.2.1; assembly: GCF_003999175.1. Classification (NCBI taxonomy): domain Bacteria; kingdom Pseudomonadati; phylum Pseudomonadota; class Alphaproteobacteria; order Hyphomicrobiales; family Phyllobacteriaceae; genus Mesorhizobium; species Mesorhizobium sp. M7A.F.Ca.ET.027.03.2.1. The sequence continues at coordinate 2,543 of NZ_RZOM01000408.1, forward strand.
TACCGACTCCGGATCGTCCTCATAAGACGCATAAAGCGAGTCGATGTAATCGGCATTGCCGCCATAGAGGAAAGAGGTGAGTGAAAATTGGTCGTTGGCCTGATCTTGTCTTGCCATTTTTGTCCGCGGAGCCTGGCTCCGTCTCCTGTTTGGAGCGAGTAGGGAGTAGCGAATAGCGAGTAGGGATTCCCCAGTGGTCGCGCCGCTAGTCTGTCTTTCCTATTCGCTATTCACTACTCGCTACTCACTTTAACCCTTGATCGCCTCGACCAAGGTCGTGCCCAGCCTTGCCGGCGAAGGCGAAACTTTTATCCCGGCCGATTCCATCGCCGCGATCTTGTCTTCGGCGCCGCCCTTGCCGCCGGAGATGACCGCGCCCGCATGACCCATGGTGCGGCCGGCCGGCGCCGTGCGCCCGGCGATGAAGCCAGCCATCGGCTTTTTGCGGCCGCGCTTGGCTTCGTCCTTGAGGAACTGCGCGGCGTCTTCCTCGGCCGAACCGCCGATCTCGCCGATCATGATGATCGACTTGGTCTCGTCGTCGGCGAGGAACATCTCGAGCACGTCGATGAACTCGGTGCCCTTGACGGGGTCGCCGCCAATGCCGACGGCGGTGGTCTGGCCGAGGCCGACATTGGTGGTCTGGAACACGGCCTCATAGGTAAGTGTTCCCGAGCGCGAAACAACGCCGACCGAGCCCTTGCGGAAGATGTTTCCGGGCATGATGCCGATCTTGCATTCGTTGGGCGTGAGCACGCCCGGGCAGTTCGGCCCAATCAGGCGCGAGGTCGAGCGGTCGAGCCTGGCCTTGACCCTGATCATGTCCATCACCGGGATGCCTTCGGTGATGCAGATGATCAGCGGGATCTCGGCCTCGATCGCTTCGAGGATGGCTTCGGCGGCACCCGCCGGCGGCACATAGACGACCGAAGCGTTGGCACCGGTCTTTTCCTTGCCCTCGGCGACCGTGGCGAAGATCGGCAGGTTTTCACCCTTTGAGCCGGTCCACGTCTCGCCACCCTTCTTGGGGTGGATGCCGCCGACCATTTTCGTGCCGTGATAAGCCAGCGCCTGTTCGGTGTGAAACGTGCCGGTCTTGCCGGTCAGGCCCTGCACCAGCACCTTGGTGTTCTTGTCGACGAGAATGGACATGGGAGCCCTTTTCTAAAAACCGTTGATCGAGGAAAACATGGTCAGAGCCGCTTCAGGTCAGCGACCGTGAGGTCGCTCTTGGCATTGCCGGTGTTGAGCGTCGTCGCCGGCTCGAACATCAGCACGACCGGTTCCGCGGTGAGCGAACGCGGCCGGTGCTCGACACCGCGCGGTACGACGATGAAGTCGCCCTCGCCGAGCTCGACCGGACCGTCACGGAAATCGATGGCGATACGCCCGCGCAGCACGAGGAAGGCTTCATCCTCATGGTCATGCGCATGCCAGTCGAACATCTCGCCGAACTTGGCGACCTTCGCCTGGCTGTCGTTGACGTCGCCGGCGATATGCGGATCGAAAACCTTGGTGATGGTCCGATCCGCCGCCTCGACGAGGTTTATCTTGCGCGGAGGCATCCGCTCAGCCCTTTACCGCCGCCACGATCTTCTTGGCTGCATCGTCGAGATCGTCGGCCGACACGACGTTGAGGCCGCTGTCGTTGATGATCTTCTTGCCGAGCTCGGCATTGGTGCCTTCCAGGCGCACCACCAGCGGCACTTCCAGGCCGACTTCCTTGACCGCGGCAATGACGCCCTCGGCAATGATGTCGCACTTCATGATGCCGCCGAAGATGTTGATCAGGATGCCCTTGACCGCCGGATCCCGGGTGATGATCTTGAACGCCGCCGTGACTTTTTCCTTGGATGCGCCGCCACCGACATCGAGGAAGTTGGCGGGCTCGGCGCCATAGAGCTTGATGATGTCCATCGTCGCCATGGCGAGGCCGGCGCCGTTGACCATGCAGCCGATATTGCCGTCGAGCGCGACATAGGCGAGGTCGTATTTCGACGCCTCGATCTCCTTCTCGTCCTCTTCGGTGGTGTCGCGCAGTTCGAGCACGTCGGGGTGGCGGAACAGCGCGTTGTTGTCGAACGACACTTTCGCGTCGAGCACGCGCAGCCGGCCGTTCTTCATGACGATCAGCGGGTTGACCTCGAGCAGGCTCATATCCTTCTCGACGAAGGCCTTGTAGAGGATCGGGAACAGCGTATCACCGTCCTTGGCCGCATCGCCGTCGAGCTTGAGCGCGCCGTTGAGCGCCATCAGGTCGGTTGTTGTGACGCCTTTTTCCGGATCGATGGCGACGGTGATGATCTTTTCCGGCGTGTCATGGGCGACCGCCTCGATGTCCATGCCGCCTTCGGTCGAGACGACGAAGGCAATGCGGCCGACCGAACGGTCGACCAGGATCGACAGATAGAGCTCGCGTTCGATG
>NZ_RZOM01000409.1:0-4953 GCF_003999175.1 Mesorhizobium sp. M7A.F.Ca.ET.027.03.2.1
TTCAACGCACGGGCGCAGTACGCGCCTATTCCCGAAGACGCACCGGTGATGATAATCGAGCGCAACTTTTGCGCCGGACTGTTCGTGGTTTCGCCAAGGGTTGCCATTTGCCGCAATCCCTTCCCATATTCCCGGCGTGGAGACAATTGGAGGGCGCGGTCCTTGATGCGGAAGATCGTAGCCCTCAAGCGGGTCCTCTACGACGCGCTTGGCCATTTCAACACCGATGACGGCTGGGCGATGGCCAGCCATCTGGCGATCACCTCGCTGATGGCGCTGTTCCCGTTCCTGATCTTCGCGACGACGCTGGCGAGCTTCCTGGGCGCGCAGGCGTTCTCCGACACCGCCGTGCATCTGGTCTTCGACACCTGGCCCGAACAGATCGCCAAGCCGATCGCGCGCGAAGTGCTCAATGTGCTGACCGTCAGGCGCACCGACCTTTTGACCTATGGTGTGGTGCTTGCGGCCTATTTTGCGTCGAACGGCATCGAGGCGCTGCGCACGTCGCTCAACCGCGCCTACCGCGTCTCGGAAACGCGCGGCATCATCTATCGCCGGGTGCAGAGCATCATCTTCGTTCTCATCGCCACGGCCGGTTTCCTGGCGATCAGCGTGCTTCTGGTGTTCGCGCCGCTGCTGGCGCGGCTCGCCGAAGCCCATATCGACTGGATCAAGCCCTATATGGGCACCATCACGCTGTGGCGTTACGTCATCGCTTCGGCGGTCATTGTCGGCGGATTGTTTGCCGTGCATTTCTGGCTGCCGGCGGGCAAGCGCCGCTTCGTCTCGCTGGTGCCGGGCATCGTCTTCACGCTGGCGGCATGGCTTATCGGTTCGACCATCTTCGCCACCTATCTCGACCACTTCTCGTCCTACGTGACGACCTATGCCGGCCTGGCCTCGATCATGATCGCCGTGGTCTTCCTCTACATGGTCTCGGCGATCTTTATCCTTGGCGGCGAGCTCAATGCCGCGATCAGCCGCTATCTGGAGGCACGTGCGCGGGTGGGATGACAGGTCGAATTGAGGAATTGAAGAACTGAAGAAAAAGCGGGCCATATCCGGCGCTGTCTGTGCTTCTTCCTCAATTCCTCAATTCCTCAATTCCTCAATTCCTCAATTCCTCAATTCCTCAATTCCTCAATTCTCCAATTCCCTTCGTCTGCCGCGCCGTTGCCAGGCCAACGCCGAAGGTCGTGATCGCCATGCCGGCAATCTGCAGCGCGTTGAGCTGTTCGTCGAACAGGGCCCATGCGATGACCGCCGTCACCGCCGGCACCAGGTAGAACAGCGACGCCACCTTCGACATCTCCCCGTCGCGGATCATCACCATCAGCAGGAAAATGGCGCCGAGCGACAGCACCAGCACCAGCCAGGCCATGGCGAAGATCAGTTCGCCATTGATGATGACCGTGTGGGTTTCGAAGGCGAGCGAGGCAAGGAGCATCAGCGAACCACCGCCGACATATTGCCACATGGTCGCCGCGACGAGGTCGCCGCCGGAGGCGAAGCGCTTCTGCCAGATGGTGCCGGCGCTCATGCCGAGCACCGAGACCAGCGAGGCGGTCAATGTCGCCGCGGTCACGCCGCCGCCGAGCGCGCCGAGCTTCGGCCACAGCACGATGACGATACCGATGAGGCCGATGCCAAGGCCAAGCCAGTGGCGCGGCAGGATCGCCTCGCCGAGAAACTTACCGGCAAGCACCGCCGTGATCAGTGGCTGCAGGCCGACGATGAGGGCTGAAAAGCCGGCCGGCATGCCTCTGTGGATGGCCCAGAAGACGGCGCCGAGATAGACGCCGTGCATCAGGATGCCGGCGCCGGTGGCATGCAGCGCCTCCTCGCGTGTGGCTTTTTTCGAACCCAGCACAAGCATCAGGACAGCCAGCAGGATGGCGGCGATGACGAAACGCGCGGCGAGGAAGGTGAACGGTTCCGCCCACGGCATGGCGTAGCGCGCACCGATGAAGCCGGTGGCCCACAGGACGACGAAGGTGGCGGGAATGAACCGCTTGATGCTGTGCATGTTCCGCAGACGCCGCACTGGAGGGAGTTGACCGTGGCGCTGCTCTACTGCGCTTCAACCCGGCGTGCAAAACGAAACCATTGATCCATGCATCACCGGAATTCAACGGGCGTCAAGTTCGACATGCGTTACCTTGGCCGCGCCGCGCTCAAAGCCCGACCATCCCCCTGATATCGCCAGGCGACGCGCCGGCATTGCGCAAGGCGGCAAGGCCGGTATCGCCCAGGCTCTTCGACAGCTTTCGTCCGTCGGGCCCGAGGATGAGACGATGATGGAAATAGGCCGGTTGCGGCAGCCCCAGGAGTTGCTGCAGCAGGCGCTGCACGCCGGTGGCGGAAAACAGGTCCTGGCCGCGCACGACGTGGCTGACGCCTTGCAGCGCATCGTCCATGACGACGGCGAGGTGGTAGCTGGTCGGGATGTCGCGGCGCGCCAAGATCACGTCGCCCCAGTCCTGCGGGCGGGCTTCGACGGAGCGCGTCGCGGAAAGCGTTTCGTCGGAATACTCTGTCCAAGACAGGTCCTTGCCGACACGCGCCATGGCGGCCTCGACATCCAGCCGCCAGGCGAAGGGCGCATTCTCGACTATCCGCCGCTGGCGTTCCTTCAGCGGCAGCGCCTTGTCCACGGCGGGGTAGAGCGGCACGCCATCGGGATCGCGCGGCCAGTCGCGCCCACGCTTTTCGCTGTCGGTGATGAAGGCGCGGATCTCGCCACGGCTCATGAAGGCGGGGTAGACGAGTTCCTCCGCGATCAACCGCTCGAGCACCGCCTGGTATTCGGCGAAATGCTCGGACTGGCGGCGCACCGGCTCTTCCCAGCCAAGCCCCAGCCATTTCAGGTCGGCAAGCACGCCGGCCTCGAATTGCGGCGTGCAGCGCGTCGTGTCGATATCCTCGATGCGCAGCAGCAGGCGGCCGTGCGCCCGTGCCGCCAGCTTCTGGTTGAGCAGCGCCGAATAGGCGTGGCCGAGATGCAGGTCGCCGTTGGGGCTGGGCGCGAAGCGGAATGTCAGGAGTGTCATCTCTCAGGCGGCAATCATGTTTTGCGGCGCTTCGCCAATTGCTACTCTGTCGACGGTCGAGGAACAAGAAAGCATGCGCCGTATCGTGACATCAGACGACATTGCCCGGGGGCTCGATGCGCTTTGCGTGATCGACCCGCGCCTGGAAAAGGTGCGCGGCATGGCCGGTGAGGTGCCGCTGCGGCTATCCGAGCCGGGGTTTCGAAGCCTGGCGTCGATCGTCGTCTCGCAGCAAGTGTCCCGCGCCAGTGCCGATGCCATCTTCGGCCGGCTGACCAAGCTCGTCGATCCGCTGACGCCGCAGGCGATCCTGGCCGCCGGCGAGGACATGTTTCGCGAAGCCGGCCTGTCGCGGCCCAAACAGCGCGGCCTGATCGCTGTTGCCCAGGCCGTGGTCGACGGCCTCGACCTTCATCACCTCTGTTCGCTCGATGCCCAGGAGGCGATCACGACGATGACGGCGGTGTCCGGCATCGGTCCGTGGACAGCGGAAGTGTATCTCTTATTCGCCGCCGGGCATCCCGACATCTTCCCCGCGCGCGACGTCGCGCTGCAGAGCGCGGTCGGCCACGCGCTCGGCATCGAGCCGCGTCCGCCGGAGAAAACCCTGATTGCATTGGCCGAATCATGGAGCCCGTGGCGAGGTGTCGCATCACGGCTTTTCTGGTCCTATTATCGCGAAACCAGAGGGCGGGACGCCGCGCCGCCGGCCTGAATCCGCAAAAAATCATAAAAATCATGCATTTTTGGCGCTTAGGCGACGCGACAATCCGCTTCACATCCCTGTCATGTCGGGCTTACAGTATCCGCGCCGTTCGGGTCTAGAACCAAGGAGGTGAACACGTGACGGTTGCCGTATCTCCGGATGGGCTTCCAGCACTGGTGCTGAATGCGGATTACCGTCCGCTCAGCTATTACCCCTTGTCGCTCTGGTCGTGGCAGGATGCCATCAAGGCGGTGTTCCTCGACCGGGTGAACATCGTCGCCGAATACGAGCACGCCGTCTCCTCACCGACCTTCTCGATGAAGCTGCCGAGCGTCGTCAGCCTGAAGGCCTATGTGAAGCCCTCCAGGCACCCGGCCTTCACCCGCTTCAACGTCTTCCTGCGCGATCGCTTCCAGTGCCAGTATTGCGGCACGCCGGAGGATCTGACCTTCGATCACGTCATCCCCCGCCATCGCGGCGGCGCGACGACATGGGAGAATGTCGTTGCCGCCTGTTCGCCCTGCAATCTCAGGAAGGGCGGCATGATGCCGGCGCATGCCAAGATGTGGCCGCTGCAGAAGCCTTTCCAGCCGACGGTGCACGATCTGCACAACAATGGCCGCCTGTTCCCGCCCAACCATCTGCATGAGAGCTGGATGGATTATCTGTACTGGGATGTCGAACTCGAACCCTGAGATCGTTCGAGAATTCGGGAGGCTGGCCGTCTGGAGCGATTGTCTGCGCTTCCGCCTACCAGACCATGATATCCGACACTCCCCGGTATCGGACCAGTTCGGTCGTGCTCACTTATCAGCGGCTTCGCGCTTAAGGACCGGCTTCCCCCACTCCGTCGCTGCTTCGCAGCGCCACCTCTCCCCCCTCCGGAGGGAGAGGAAGGGAGCCTCTCTCGGAGGAGCGCTGGCTACAACAGGCTCGCGCCCTTCCTCTACCCCGTCGATCGGGGGAGAGGTGGCTCGGCGAAGCCGAGACGGAGTGGGGGTCGACCTGGCTCGGACGTCGAAAGCCGCGCCATCCGACTCAGCCCGGCGAATTTTGCTCGAACTCTGCGTCGCGCTGCCCAAATCAGTCGCGGGTGAGGGCGCCGCGGAAGGCGACGGCGGCAAGGATCAGGCTGGCGATGGCGTTCCAGCCGGCCAGGGACAGGCCAAGGATGCGCAAGGCGGCTTTGTCGCAGGA
>NZ_RZOM01000040.1:0-12937 GCF_003999175.1 Mesorhizobium sp. M7A.F.Ca.ET.027.03.2.1
CCAGCGACCTTGGAGAGTATCTCAGACAATTCCCGGTCGACATCGGCAAGCTGGCGCGCGAAGCGGTCGCGGCGTTCGGCGGTGTCGCGCAGCGTCCGTTCGATCTGGTTGCGCGAGGCGGCAGCCTCGGCCCGTTCGGCTGTCAGCGCGGCGAGCTTGGCTTCGCTTTGCGAAAGCGTCGACGCCGCCTGTTCGAACGCCGCACGGGTGGTGGCTTCGCGTTCGGCGGCGCCGGCATTTTCCGAATTGAGTGCTGCCTCTTCGGTGCGAAGGCGCTCGAGAATGTCCGCATTGTCGCGGACCATGCGCTCTTCACGCGCGATATCGCCGTCGAGCTGCTGTAGCCGGCGCTCGAGTTCGCTCTGGCGGGCGCGGATACGGCCGGCTTCCTCCTCGATCTGCGACTTGGCGATCGACAAGCGCTGGAAGGCAGCGGCGGCGGCGGCTTCCGCGTCGCGCAAATCCGGCAACCGGTGAGCGCCGATACCTTGCTCCCTGGCGGCGGCCATCTGGGCCGCGGCGCGGTCGCCGACAAGGGCTGTCGCAACCGCCAGCGCCGAACGCGCCTCGCCTTCCTGGGTCTTGGCCAGTGTCCAGCGCAGATGCAACAGCGTCGCTTCGGCCTTGCGAATATCGGCCGACAGGTTCTTGAAGCGGGAGGCCTGGCGCGCCTGGCGCTTCAGGCTTTCGATCTGGCTTTCCAGCTCGCCGACGACGTCGTCCAGTCGTTCGAGGTTCTGCTCGGCCGCCTTCAGCCGCAGTTCCGCCTCGTGGCGGCGGGTGTGCAGGCCGGAAATGCCTGCTGCCTCTTCGAGCAGCGCGCGGCGTGCCTGCGGCTTGGCCTGGATCAGTTCGCCGATGCGGCCCTGACCGACCATCGACGGCGAACGCGCGCCGGTCGACTGGTCGGCGAACAGAAGCTGCACGTCCTTGGCGCGGGCCTCCTTGCCGTTGATACGGTAAAGCGAGCCGGCCTCACGCTCGATGCGGCGCGACACCTGCAATTCGTCGGCATCGTTGAAGGCAGCGGGCGCCGAGCGGTCACTGTTGTCGAGGAAAAGTGTGACTTCGGCGGTGTTGCGTGCCGGGCGCGTGCCCGAGCCGGAAAAGATGACGTCGTCCATGCCGGACGCGCGCATGTTCTTGTAGGAGCTTTCGCCCATCACCCAGCGCAAGGCCTCGACGAGGTTCGACTTGCCGCAGCCGTTCGGCCCGACAATGCCGGTCAGTCCGCGTTCGATGACGAACTCGCCGGGCTCGACGAAGGACTTGAAACCGAGGAGGCGAAGGCGCGAAAACTTCATTCGCGCCGCCCACTAAGCGGATTACCGTGGTTTTGCGATGAGAATTCGCGGCACGACAGGAAGCCGCGCACGCCGAAGCGCCGCCGCCTCAGGGCTGACTGGACGTCAGAGCAGAGGGTCGATGATAGCCGACATTTCCTCAATCGACATCGCCCCCTTGTAGGTCTTACCGTTGATGAAGAAGGTCGGTGTCGAGTCGACCTTGAATTCATTGGCGCCACGCTTCTGGACCGATCTCACATCGTCCAGAAGTTTCTGGTCCGTCAAGCAGGCCTCGAAGGACTCCTGTGTAAAACCGGCGAGCTTCGAGATTTGCAGCAGTGCATCCTTGGTGTTCTGAACGCCAGCCCAGTTCGCCTGCTGCCTGAACAGGACGTCGACCATAGGGTAGTAGTTGTCCTTGGCGCAGCGCGCCAGCATAAAACCGGCTTCGGCACTCGGATCGAACGGGAATTCGCGCAGGATGTAGCGCGCCTTGCCGGTGTCGATGTACTTGGTCTTCAGGTCCGGAAAGGTGGTCTCGGCGAAATGCGCGCAGTGCGGGCAGGTCATCGAGGCGTATTCGACGATGGTGACCTTGGCGTCGTCCTTGCCAAGCTGTTTGTCGGGCAACGCACCCGGCTTCATCAGTTCCGCCATGTCCACGGTACCCTGGACTTCCGGCGCGGTGGCGGCGGCCGGCGTGGCCGGCGTCGCGGGGGCGGCCGGGGCCGCAGGCTTCACATCCGCGGCCTTCGCCTCCTCGCCAGAGTCGCTGCAGGCGGCGAGCAGGGCCACCGCCGGAATGGCGGCCAGCGAAGACAGGACGTTTCTGCGAGACAAGCTTTGGCCAAACGGGGGACGGTTCATACGAATCACCTGACAAGGGTTGGATTTTGCAATGCAAAGACACGAAAAGGCGAGAGTTGGCGCGAATTAAGGCATCTCGATCCCCAATCCAATCGCGAAACCTGACAAGGGCGATCACGAATGCGAGATATTGACGACGAATCCATGACTTTCTTCAAGACGCCTATGACTTTCTCTCCCCAATAATGGTCGCGCCAAGTTTCTCCAACGAGGCGCGCAGTTCATCATTATCGACCAAGCCGACAGTTCCCGACAATTTCGTCTTCTCAGCCGCCGTCAGCGGCCTCAGGGCCGGTTTGCGCCTTCCTTTGTCGGTTGTCACCGGCTTCTGCAGGATCCTGATGCGATTGATGGCGGTGAAGCCGAGGAAGGCGTTGACCCGGTTGATGATCTCGCCCGTCTCGTGCTGCAGATGAAGTGCCGCCATGCCTTCGCAGGCAATGACCAGCACGGCCGGCTCGAACGGATCGTCCTCATGCATACGGCGCGGCCACTGGATTTTTTCGGGGCGCGAATGGCTGGCCAGCCGCGGGCCGGCGATCTCGTCCCATGACTGGACGAGGCCGATCGAAATGCCAGCCCGCTTGCGCAGCACCGGATCGAGGATCCTGGTCGCGAGATCGCTGACCGGGACGGGATTGCCGTAGGGCGTTCTGCCTGCCATGTACGTCCTCCAGCCACGACCCCAGCAGATACCGGCCAGGCCGATACAGATCAATGGCACCAGCAGACCAGACCCGCAAGACCGTATCCTGGGATAGTGGCAAAGCCGCGTCCGAGGACAGCAGCAGAGCTGCATCCGGGCATATCGCGTCCCGCCTGCTAGGCTGGTACGATGTGCATCACCGTGAATTGCCGTGGCGCATCACGCCTCGTGAGCATGCGCGCGGCGTGCGGCCTGATCCCTACCGTATCTGGCTCTCCGAGGTCATGCTGCAGCAGACCACCGTCGAAGCGGTGAAGGCCTATTTCCGGATTTTCGTCGAGAAATGGCCCGATGTTGAGGCCCTGGCCGCGGCGCCGGCGGAGGACGTGATGAAGGCCTGGGCCGGGCTCGGCTACTACTCCCGCGCCCGCAATCTCAAGGCCTGTGCCGATCTTGTGGCCGCGCGTGGCGGCCGGTTCCCCGACACAGAAACGGCTTTGAGAGAACTGCCAGGCATCGGCGCCTATACGTCGGCGGCCATCACGGCGATTGCCTTCGACCGTCCCGCCGCCGTTGTCGACGGCAATGTCGAACGCGTCATTTCCCGGCTGTTTTCGATCGCAACCCCGCTGAGCGAAGCCAAGCCCGAAATCCGTGCCCATGTCGAGCGCATGGTGCCCGGGACAAGGCCTGGCGACTTCGCCCAGGCGATGATGGATCTCGGCGCCACCATCTGCACGCCACGCCGGCCGCGCTGCATGCTGTGCCCGCTGCGCGAAGACTGCAGCGCGGTCGTTTCAGGCGATCCCGAGCACTTCCCGGTGCGCCTGCCCAAGGCCGACAAGCCGCAGCGGCACGGCGCGGCCTTTGTCGCCGTGCGGGCCGACGGCGCCATCCTTCTGCGCAAACGGGCGGAGAAGGGTTTGCTCGGCGGCATGACCGAGGTGCCGACGACGGGTTGGACCGCGCGGATCGATGGGGCAACCACGGAAGCGGCCGCGCCGTTTCCCGCCGACTGGCGGCATGCGGGCCGCATTGCGCATGTCTTCACGCATTTCGCTCTCGAACTCGAAGTCTTTCACGCTCACATCAAAGGTGATGCGCCAGACGGGCATTTCTGGTCGCTCGCTCACGAGATTTCCGGCGAGGCGCTGCCGACTGTCATGAAAAAGGCAATCGAGGCTGCGATACCCGGCGCGACGAAAAAGCCGTCGCCACACAGTGCAAAGAGGCCCCATGACTGAAATACGCCACATCGTTTTCGACATCGGCAGAGTGCTGATCCACTACGATCCCAACATTCCGTTCAGCCGCCTCATTCCGGATGCCGAAGAGAGAAAGTGGTTTTTCGACAATGTCTGCACGCATGATTGGAACATCGAGCAGGATCGCGGCCGGACCTGGGAAGAGGCCGAGGCGCTGCTGATCGCGGACCATCCCGATCACGCGGAAAACATCCGCGGGTTCCGCCGCCACTGGCACGAGATGGTTCCACATGCCTATGACGACAGTGTCGCCATCATGGTCGGTCTGATCGAGAGCGGCCACGACGTGACCATGCTGACCAACTTCGCCAGCGACACGCTGGCCGAAGCCCGCGAGCGCTTCGATTTCCTCAATCGTCCACGCGGCGTCACCATCTCGGGCGAAATCGGCATGATCAAGCCGGATCGCGGCATCTACGATCACCACGTCGCCGCGTTCGACCTCGAACCGTCAGCCACACTGTTCATCGACGACAGCCAGAAGAATGTCGACGGCGCCAAGGCGGCCGGCTGGCAGTCGGTGCTGTTCACCGATGCAGAGACGCTTCAAGCAGACCTCGAACGTCTCGGAATCAAGGCTTGATTTGAATCACTTCGCGCGATCCGTAGAGCTTTGAATCAACGGCATTCGAAGCAATTGGCAGGGGTTCAGGCCCCTGCCCGCTCCATGCCGAGCCGCGCGATGCGGCGAAGCTCGTCGATCGGGGTCAGGCCACCGCTGCGCTCATAATGCCAGAAGGTCCAGCCGTTGCAGGCATCCAGCCCCTGCACTTCGGCGCCGATCTTGTGGATCGAACCGGCGCTGTCGCCGATCGCCACCGTACCGTCGGCGCGCACCTTGGCGGCCCAGCGCTTCTTGGCGTCGTAGAGCGTCGCACCCGGCATCATCAGGCCGGTGTCGATCAGGCTGACGAAAGCAACGCGCGGTTCGGCCCGCTTGCCGGTCAGCACGGTGAGATCGGCGCCATCCAGTGGCCGCACCGCGTCGATGCGCTCGTTGGCGGCGTCGATATAGGCCTGCTCGCGTTCGATGCCGACGAAATGGCGGCCGAGACGCTTGGCCACCGCGCCCGTGGTGCCTGAGCCGAAAAAGGGATCAAGCACGATGTCGCCAGGTTTGGTCGAGGCCATCATGATGCGGGCAAGCAGCGCTTCCGGCTTCTGCGTCGGATGCAGCTTGTCGCCATTGTCGTTCTTCAGCCGCTCGCCGCCGGTGCAGATCGGAAACAGCCAGTCGGAGCGCATCTGGATGTCGTCGTTGGACGCCTTCATCGCTTCGTAGTTGAAAGTGTACCCCTTGCCCTTCTGGTCGCGCGTAGCCCAGATCATCGTCTCATGCGCGTTCTGGAAGCGGCGGCCGCGGAAATTCGGCATCGGGTTGGTCTTGCGCCAGACGACGTCGTTGAGGATCCAGAAGCCGAGATCCTGCATCTTGGCGCCGACACGGAAGATGTTGTGATAGGAGCCGATGACCCAGATGGTGCCGTTGGGTTTCAGCACCCGGCGCGCCGCCAGCAGCCAGGCCCGCGTGAAAGCGTCATAGGCCTCGAAACTCTCGAACTGGTCCCATTCGTCATCGACGGCGTCGACCTTCGACTGGTCGGGGCGGTGCAGGTCGCCGTCGAGCTGCAGATTGTAGGGCGGATCGGCGAAGATGACGTCGATCGATTTTTCGGGCAGCCGGTCGAGCGCGGCGACGCAGTCGCCCTTGAGGATCGTGTCCAGCCATTCGGATTGCTGGGGGGCGTGGGATAGCTCGTCGAGAAGACGCACGGCAGACATTCTGACACCCAGGGCACGCGTTACTGTTTACTCCTGGTTATGGTTACCGATCAGCGTAAATATTCCGTGAAGGCCCGACGCCTGACCCTCGGTGGTTTGCGCAGGCCGGCCCGTTGGTGTATGCCGCGCCGCTTAAGCCAGTCAGGCTCCTCCCCCAACGACCCGGATTGCCATGCCCCAGCCAGACCTTGTCATCTTCGATTGCGACGGCGTGCTCGTCGATTCCGAGATCATCGCCGCCCGTGTCGACGCCGAGCTTTTGACCTTGGCAGGATACGAGATATCGGCTGAGGAGATTTCGGAGAGCTATGCCGGCCTGACCTTCAAGGACATCATGCTGCGGGTCGAGGAAAAGTCCCGCATCCCCTTCCAGGCCTCTCTGATCGACAGGGAGGAACAATTGGTCGACCGCAAACTGCGCAGCGACGTCCGCGCCATCGATGGCGCGCGCGAGGCCGTTGCCGCGGTAACCGTGCCGCGCTGCGTCTGCTCGAATTCACGCTCCGAGCGGATCGAATTCATGCTGGAGAAGGTGCATCTTTTGCCGTTTTTCGCCGACCGGATTTTTTCGGCGATGGAAACACCGACCGGGAAAACGAAACCGGCGCCGGACGTGTTCCTGTTCGCGGCGGAGAAACTCAACGCCAACCCGGCGAACACTTTCGTCATCGAGGATTCCGTGCACGGCGTCCACGGCGCAAGGGCGGCGGGCATGCGGGTGATCGGCTTCACCGGAGCCGCCCACAGCTATCCCGGCCATGCCGACGCGCTCACCGAGGCCGGCGCCGAAACGGTGATCCGCCGCTGGGCGGAGTTGAAAAGCGTGATCGCGGCGCTGTCGGAGTGGTCGGACGCCTGAGAAGCGTGCGCCGCGACGCACGCCTCATGCAACTGCCGAGACCTAGTTCGTCGCGGCAGCCCTCTTGCGGCGGGTCTTCTTCGGCTTGTCGGCCGTTGCCTGATGCGCGGTTTCGTCATAGCCGGCAAAGGCCTGATAATCCTGCGCCGTCGGCTCGGGCACGACGACATTGGAATCGGTGAAGACGAACTGCGTGGCAACCGAAGGATCGGTGACCTGGACCTGATACTGGTGGAGCTGCGAGTAGAGGACCTCGGTGCCATGCATCACAGCCGTTCGGATCGGCATGGTGATGGTGCCTGGAGAAAACTTCGGTCCGGGGACAATCTTGCCGGCGACCGCGATCTTCATCGTCAACTGGCCGTTGGCACGGCTGCAGTCGCGTGTCACGTCGCTGACCGATGCCTGGTAGATGATGTTGGCCGATTCGTCGGGCGGAGTTGCAGCAGCGGCGTCAGCGTCGGCCTGGGCCGCGGCATCCTGCGCGGCGTCGCCGGTCTTCTTGATCCTGGGCTTGGGCTTCTGAGCTTCCTTGGAATAGGTATTGAAGAAAGCCGTGCCGTCGCGCACCGTCACCCGAGGGCAATAGGCCTGCAACTGGCTGGCCAGTATCTTGGGATCCTGTGGCGGCGGTGGCGCCGTCGGGTCCTCCTTCTTGCCTATGCCGAGGTTCAGGATGCCATTGTCGCCCGATTGGCAGCCGGCGGCGGCAAGCATAAAGCCGGTGAGCGCAAGACCCGCCAAAAAGCGACCACTGAATGTACGAAACGCCATGAAACTGCACTTCCCTCTCGCAAAGCTGGTGACGTATATCAACCGCGCGGCAAAAATGCGACTGAGCCAGCGCAGAAATTAACCACCTTGCGGTGGATGGAAAAGCCAAGCAGTAACGGAATTGTGACATGCACTATGTGAGTACCCGCGGGGAAGCCCCCGTTCTTGGATTTTCCGACGCCGTGCTGGCCGGGCTGGCGCGCGACGGCGGGCTCTACGTGCCGCGCGAGTGGCCACAGTTTTCCGCCGCCGAGATCCGCGCCATGCGCGGCCTTGCCTATCCCGACCTTGCGATCCGCGTGCTGTCGCCGTTCCTTGGCGACGAAATTCCGGCCCCTGTTTTCGAGCGGCTGGTGCGCGAAGCCTATGCCACCTTCCGCCACGAGGCCGTCTGCCCGCTGGTGCAGACAGGCCCCAACACCTTCATCCTGGAACTCTTCCACGGGCCGACGCTCGCCTTCAAGGACGTGGCAATGCAGCTTCTGGCCCGGCTGATGGACCATGTGCTTACCGAACGCGACCAGCACGCCACCATCGTCGGGGCGACCTCGGGCGATACCGGCGGGGCGGCCATCGATGCCTTTGCCGGTCGCAGCCGGACCGACATCTTCATCCTTTTCCCGCATGGCCGCGTCTCGCCGGTGCAGCAGCGGCAGATGACGACGTCGACGGCTGCAAACGTCCATGCGTTGGCGATCGAAGGCAATTTCGACGATTGCCAGGGCCTGCTCAAGGACATGTTCAACGATCACGGCTTTCGCGACCGGGTTGCGCTTTCGGGCGTCAATTCGATCAATTGGGCCCGCATCATGGCCCAGATCGTCTATTATTTCTCCTCGGCGCTGTCGCTCGGCGCACCGGACAGGCCGGTCTCCTTCACCGTGCCGACCGGCAATTTCGGCGATATCTTCGCCGGCTACGCCGCCAAGAAGATGGGACTGCCGATCGAGCGGCTGGTCATCGCCACCAATGACAACGACATTCTGGCGCGCACCTTTTCGACCGGCGAATACCGCACCAAGGGCGTCTTTGCGACCACGTCGCCGTCGATGGATATCCAGGTGTCGTCCAATTTCGAACGCCTGCTGTTCGAAGCCTCCGGCCGTGACGCGGCGACCGTGCGGCGCTACATGGACGGTCTGAAGCAGTCCGGCGCTTTCACCATCGAACCCCAGCAAATCGCCGGGATGCGGTCGGAATTCGACGCCGGCCGGGCTGATATGGACGAGGTCGCCGCCACCATCCGCTCGACGCTCGCGGCCAGCAACTATCTGCTCGATCCGCACACCGCGGCAGCTGTGCATGTCGCTGCGGGCAAGGCGTCAGGCGCCGTCCCGATGGTGGTGCTGGGTACCGCACACCCGGCAAAATTCCCGGCCGCCGTCGAAGCCGCCAGCGGCGTGTCGCCCGCACTGCCCGCGTGGCTAGGTGGGTTGATGACATCGGAGGAAAAATACACGGTACTTCCCTCCGACCTGAAAATGGTGGAAGATTATGTCGGCCGCCGCGCGCGGGCGGCGCGTTAAGGAGTACTAGCCATATGGGTGTTGAGGTAAGCCGTCTGTCGAACGGCCTGACAGTCGCCACCGAAACCCTTCAAAGCATCGAATCGGTTGCCCTTGGTGCCTGGGTCAAGTCGGGTGCCCGCAATGAACGTGAGGACGAGCATGGCATGGCCCATCTGCTCGAGCACATGGCGTTCAAGGGCACGAAAAGGCGGAGCGCCTTCGAAATCGCCTCGGAGATCGAGGACGTTGGCGGCGAGATCAACGCCGCCACCAGCGTCGAAACCACTTCCTACTATGCCAGGGTGCTCTCCGACGACGTGCCGCTGGCCGTCGACATTCTTGCCGACATCCTGCAGGAGTCCGAATTCGACCCGCAGGAACTCGAGCGCGAACAGCATGTGATCCTGCAGGAGATCGGCGCCGCGCACGACACCCCCGACGATATCGTCTTCGACCGCTTCACGGAAACCGCCTATCGCCATCAGACGATTGGACGCTCCATTCTCGGCACGCCCGAAACGGTCAAATCCTTCACCTCCAAGCAACTCCACGACTTCATCGAGCGGCAATATGGCGCCGAGCGCATGGTGATTGTCGCCGCCGGCGACATCAAGCATGACAATTTCGTGCGCGAGGTCGAAAAGCAGCTCGGCGGCTTCCGCAGCAAGGCCGACAGCACCATCCCGCAATATGCGCAATATGTCGGCGGCGACTTCCGTGAGGACCGCGACCTGATGGACGCGCAGATCGTGCTGGGGTTCGAAGGCCGGGCCTATCATGTGCGCGACTTCTATGCCTCGCAGGTGCTCTCGATGATCCTCGGCGGCGGCATGTCGTCGCGCCTGTTCCAGGAGGTCCGCGAGAAGCGCGGCCTGTGTTATTCGGTCTATGCCTTCCATTGGGGCTTTTCCGACACCGGCGTCTTCGGCGTCCATGCCGCGACCGGCCAGAGCGACATCGCCGAACTGGTGCCTGTCATCATCGACGAACTGCAGAAGGCCGGCGAGAAAATCCTGCAGGAAGAACTCGACCGGGCGCGCGCCCAATATCGCGCCGGACTGATCATGTCAGCCGAAAGCCCGGCCAGCCGCGCTTCGCAGATCGCACGGCAACTGCTTCTGTTCGGCCGGCCGATCGCCAAGGAGGAACTGATGGAACGGCTGTCGGCGCTGACGATCGAGCGGCTGACCGACCTGTCGTCGCGATTGTTCTCGACCAAGCCGACGCTTACCGCTGTCGGGCCTGTGGGTACGCTGGCGCCATACGAGGCGATCCTCGAATCGCTCGCAGGCACGCAGACCACGGCCCGTAAGCTCGCCGTCTAAGCCCCTCGAAGCGTCGTGTTCGCGCTCCCTTTCTTTCGCCGCGACCTGCCGGCGCTGAAAGGCGACCGCGTCACGCTGCGCGTGCCGTTTACCAACGACTACCGCGAGTGGGCGGTGGTGCGCGGCGAAAGCCGCGCCTTCCTCGAACCCTGGGAGCCACGCTGGACTCCCGATGAACTCGACCGCAACGCATGGCGGCTGCGCATCAGCCGCTACCGCGAAGATTATGCGCAAGGAACCGCAATCGCCTTCTTCATCTTCGAGAAGAGCAGCGGCAAGCTTGCTGGCGGCATCACGCTCGGCAACATACGCCATGGCGTCTCGCAAAGCGGCCATGTCGGCTACTGGATCGGCGAGCGCTTCGGCGGCCGCGGCCTGATGACCGACGCGGTCAAGGTGGTGGCCCGCTTCGCCTTCGATACGCTGAGGTTGCACCGGATCGAAGCGGCCTGTATTCCCGACAATATCAGGTCGATCCGCGTGCTTGAAAAAGCCGGATTTCGGCGCGAAGGACTGCTGCGATCCTATCTCAGGATCAACGGCATCTGGCAGGACCACTACCTCTACGCCCGGATCGCGGACGATCCGCCGGGCGTTGGAACGAAGGACTGATTTTTGACGAATTTCCTGCGAAACGGGTCGCTGTTCGCCTTTGTCCTCGCGGCACTCCTGACGCTGTGGGCGGCATCGTCGGCCTTCGCCGTGGAGCCGATCAAGATCGCCCGCGACGACGTCGCGCTCGACCTTTCCGGCGCCGTCGAGATCTACCGGAACCAGGGTGAGAATTTCCAGGTGTCGACCGCGCCGGGTCCGGACGGTATCGTGCGGCGCATCGAGGTCGAGGCCAATGATGCACGTTCGACCGGCGACTGGGCGGTGTTCGCGCTCGCCAACACCACCGACCAGCAGCTCGACCGGCTGATCGTCGCACCGCATTTCCGCCTGGTGAATTCCGGCATCTTCTGGCCGGATCTCGGCTCGACCCGCATCGCCGCCATCACGCCCAGCGAGGGCTTCGCGCTCGACCGCCAGACCAGCCCCGATGCCGACGTTTTCCGGGTGACGCTGAATCCCGGCACGGTGATCACCTTCATCGCCGAACTGGCCTCGCCGAAGCTGCCGCAGGTCTACCTCTGGGATCCGGAATCCTACAAGGACTCGGTCAATTCCTACACGCTGTTTCGCGGCATCGTCATCGGTATCGCAGGCTTGCTGGCGCTGTTCCTCACCATTCTTTTCGTGGTCAAGGGAACCTCGATGTTCCCCGCGACCGCCGCGCTTGCCTGGGCGGTACTGGCCTATATCTGTGTCGATTTCGGCTTCCTCAACAAGGTCATCGAGATCTCGCCCGGCAATGAGCAGATGTGGCGGGCGGGAACGGAGGTGGCGCTGGCTGGAACCTTCGTGGTGTTCCTGTTCGCCTATCTCAACCTCAACCGATGGCACGGCCATTTCAGTTACGGCGCGCTGGTCTGGATCCTCGGGCTGGTGCTGATCGCCGGGGTCGCGATCGTCGATCCGGCGGTTGCCGCCGGCATCGCCAGGCTGTCCTTCGCCGCAACCGCACTGACCGGGCTTGGCCTGATCATCTTCCTCGGCATACGCGGCTACGACCGTGCCATCATGCTGGTGCCCAGTTGGGTCATGGTGCTGTTGTGGCTATGCGGATCGTGGATGGCGATCACCGGCATGCTCGACAACGACATTGCCCAGCCGGCCCTGGGCGGCGGGCTGATCCTGATCATCCTTCTGATCGGCTTCACAGTGATGCAGCACGCCTTTGCCGGCGGCGCCCTGCACCAGGGCCTGTTCTCCGACCTCGAGCGGCAGGCGCTGGCGGTGGCCGGATCGGGCGACACGGTCTGGGATTGGGACGTGCTGCGCGACCGCGTCGTCACCAAGCCCGATGTCAGCATCCAGCTCGGCCTGGCACCGAACAGCCTTGGCGGCGCGGCCCGCAACTGGCTGCCGGTGCTGCATGCCGACGACCGCGACACGTTCCGCACGACGCTCGACGTAGTGCTCGAACACCGGCGCGGCCGGGTGTCGCAGAATTTCCGCCTGCGCGGCGCCGACGGCCACTATCACTGGTTTTCACTGCGCGCACGCCCGGTCATCGGCTCGGACGGCGAAGTCATCCGCTGCGTCGGCACCATGGTCGACGTGACCGAGCAGAAAAAGTCCGAGGAAAGGCTGCTGCACGACGCCGTGCACGACAATCTGACCGGCCTGCCGAACCGTGAACTTTTGATGAACCGGCTGGAAGCGATCATCTCGATCGCGCGCACCGAAGAGAAGGTGCGGCCGACCGTCTTCGTCATCGACATCGACCGTTTCAAGCAGGTCAATAACGGGCTCGGCATCTCGGCCGGCGATACCATCCTCTTGACCATCGCGCGCCGCCTGCACCGGCTGCTCAAGCCGAAGGATTCGCTGTCGCGCTTTGCCGGCGACCAGTTCGCTTTGATGCTGCTGTCCGAACAAGACCCGGCCCGCATCGCTGCGGTCGCTGATGCCATCAAGCATGCCATCAACAACCCGATCACCTTTGCCAAGCGCGAGATCGTGCTGACCGCGTCGATCGGACTGATCACCTGGAATTCGCCGCAGATGTCGGCCGAGGAC
>NZ_RZOM01000410.1:0-4925 GCF_003999175.1 Mesorhizobium sp. M7A.F.Ca.ET.027.03.2.1
GTTGGATGCTATTGCCGATGCCCTGCCAAACGTTGTTCGGATCCCATTGGAAACGAACGCGATCGTTCCGCCGAGCCGTGGCAGATTAAGGACCATGCTTCGCCGGTATGTGCCGAAACACACCTGGCGATTGGTCACGTTCCTATCAAAGCCCGAAAGCTGTTTGTCTCGACCGTGACGCCGCTTCGTCGAAGGCGCGGCAACATCGCATTAAAAGGCAAACACGGCCCGCCCCGGAGTCATGCGACATGGCCTCGCCGCTTAGGGCCGCTCGCGTCCGCCGCCACAGCGCTTCTCCAGACGGCTTATGCTGTCCACCGTCACATGGCGTGCGTTCTCAATCCGAATCACCCCGTCAGCCCGCAATCGCGTCAGTTGGCGGCTCACGGTCTCGTTGGTGATTCCAAGGAAATCAGACATTTCGACACGCGTCAGCGGCAGATCGAAGGACGCCGACCCGGAAGCCGCATCGAGACTGGAATCGATATTCCGGGCCATCATGAGGAGAAAAGTCGCTACCTTTTCCGGAGCTGTCTTGCGCCCCAGCGTCACCATCCACTCGCGCGCCTCATCGAGTTCATTCAGCGTCTGTTTGAGCAGGCGATGCTCGAATTCCCGTGACGCCTTCATCATCCGTTCGACGGCCGCTCGCGGAAACGAACACAGCGTGACTGCTGTTGCCGCTTCCGCATTGATCGAGCTTTCCACCTTGAAAGGACGTCCCAGAAAATCCGGTGCAAACTGGAGACCGACGATCTGCTGGCGCCCATCCGACAGGCTCTTTGATAGCTTTACAACGCCTGAAAGCACGTTGGAGTAGCTGTCGACGTTCTGTGCCTCGCCGGTCAACTCCATTCCTGACTCGATCCGGCGACGCGAGCAAGTCTTGGCGAGCCCAACCAAATTGTCTGGATCGAGCGCACCGCAGACACCGCGACGCCGTGCCTCGCAAGGGAAGCAAAGAACAGGAATGCCGGAACTATGAATGTCTTGCCGAAAGGTCATGCGTTCGCCTTACCCGATCCTAACTGCCGGCAGGATACCCATCCAGGGTAGAGAAATCCTGCGGCGGTTTGTCCATGAGCGCGGCTGATCGAGATCAGGGTCTGCTTCAGCGATGCGTGCAGTGTTCCGGCGGGCAACACGGTGAACGCGAGATGCAATCGGAAATAGCTGTCAAACTCAGCGAGAACGTCCCACGCTACACCAGCTATCCGACGGCGCCGCATTTCCATTCGGGGATCGATGCTGCCATTTACCGTGGCTGGTTGGAGACGCTGGAAAGCGGCGACGAAATCTCGCTGTACCTGCACATTCCTTACTGCGACAAGCTCTGCTGGTTCTGCGCCTGCCACACCAAGCAGACGCACCAATATGAGCCGGTGGCCGCTTATCTGCGCTCGCTGAATGCCGAAATCGTCACGATTGCCGGTCTGCTGAGCGGCAAGGCACATGTCCGTGCAATCCACTTCGGTGGCGGTTCGCCAACTATTCTGAGGCCCGATGATATGGTTGCTCTTGGAGCGGCCTTGCGGGACAGCTTCGACTTTCTCCCGGATGCTACGGTCAGCATCGAAATCGAAACCAACGACATGGACAAGGCGCGCCTTGATGCACTTGCTCAAATCGGCGTAACCCGGGCGAGCCTCGGCGTGCAGGATTTCGATCCGCAAGTGCAAAAAGCAATTAATCGTGAGCAGAGTTTTTTGCAGACCAAGGCAGTCGTCGACGGGGTTCGTTCGCGGGGCGTCGAATCGGTCAATCTGGACCTGCTCTACGGGCTCCCGAATCAGACACGCGAGACGATCTGTTCCACGGTGGCGCAGGCACTGACCTTGGAGCCAGACCGGATGGCCCTGTTCGGCTACGCACATGTGCCCTGGTTCAAGAAGCATCAGACGATGATCGACGAGGCATGGCTGCCGAGTCCCACTGAGCGTTTCGCCCAATCTCAACTCGCGGCGCGGGCAATTGTCGCCAAGGGATATGAGGCAATAGGACTCGATCATTTCGCGAAGCCCGACGATGCGCTGGCCATAGCGGCCCGCGCAGGGGTTTTGCATCGCAATTTTCAGGGCTACACTGAGGATCGCTGCCCGACACTGATCGGACTTGGCCCTTCGTCCATCGGTCGTTTTCGCCAAGGCTACGTGCAAAACATGGCTTCGACTGCCGGGTACGGGCGCATGGTTGCGGATGGCGGGTTGGCTGCCGTCCGCGGCGTTGCCCTTTCCGACGACGATCGCGTCCGTGGCTGGATCATCGAGCGGCTGATGTGTGATTTTGCCTTCTCGGCAGTCGATCTGGTGGAGCGGTTCGGCAAAGCCGGCGAGCAGCTCCTTCATCGCTCGAGGTCCATCGCACTCCACGATCCTGCCCGAGCGCTTGAATTCGATGGTGACAGTTTCCTCGTACGGACTGAAAGTCGCCCCTTCATTCGAACCATCGCGGCCAAGTTCGATACATATTTCAAAGGGGGAACGGCGAGGCACTCGGTGGCGGTCTGAGCAAAGCACAGTGCGCTCGCCGTTTGGTCGATCGGCGAACCAGCTGCGTTCGTTTTGACCGCTCATAGGCGACTACCGCATCAAATCGAAAATGCAAACTTAGGCTGTTGCGCGGTATCTCCTTCCACATCCTCTCTTGCGCATACCTACATTCCAAGGGGTTTGATCCTATGCTTCGCGAGGAGCAGGTAGGTCGCGACAGCTAGGCAATGTTCCAGCTGCCCTAGCGGAGGAGTCACGATTTTCCGGCAAGCTCCGTCGGCAGACGTTCTTTTCTGGCCCTGGCAAAGGCTCGGTCGCCTTCCAGAAACGCCGCCAGCATGAAAGGGATGAGTTCTGCCACGGTTTCAGACTGACCATAGGTCTGACGGTAAAGTGCAGCATACTCCTTGAGTGTTTGGCTCAGCTCCGCGCTGACGGTAATGGTGATCTTCGAAGCTGTTCGGTCCGGAAGTTTTCCAAGTTTCAGGTCAGCCATGATAACTCCTGCTCAACTGGCGTATGGCCGCAGCACGATGTCCTTGTGCACGATGACGCGCAGTGGCCAACCTGGGCGGACGACGATGGTGGGCTGGATATTGAGGTTTTTTTCGGTGATGCGCTGGCCGGCTCGACTGGCGTTCTGCTGGGCTGATTCCCGGATCGCCTTGACCAGATCGCTCTCGTTTTCGCCGAGGCTGAATTCTGTGCCGACACCGAGCAATGTGGCAAGCGCCACTCCCTTGATCATCTGCCAAGTGTGGAAATCGACTTTGTCTTCCAGCCCTGCGTAGCCGGCGGTGTCGCTCGCGGGCAGATTGTCGATTTCGGCCGACGAGCCGTCGGGCAGCAGAATGCGCTGCCAGACCAGCAGCGCTCGCTTTTGCCCGAACGCGACGACGCTGTCGTAGACGCCGATAAGACGTGAGCCCTGCGGAATCAGCAATATGTTGCCCGTGACCGTGTCGTGCACATTTTCGGTGACTTGCGCGACGACAAGGCCCGGCAAATCGGAATTGATGCCGGTGATCAGGCTGGCGGCAATCACGCTGCCAGCCATCAGTTGATATGGCGAGATCGGCGTCTGAAGCGCATGCGGATTGTAGATCCCGCCAGTGCTCCGCTGGCTGAGAAAATCAAGCTTTCGCTGCTGATTGTTCTGGTCGCCTTCCGCCGCCGCCACCGAGGCTGACGCGCGTCCTGCTTCGGATTGGGGAAGCGCCTCAAATGGATGCTGAGCAGTTTGCACGCTCTCTCCGACATCTGTCTGTTGAGCTCGATTTTCGACGCGGAAAAGCACCCGCGATTCACGCGCTTCGATCGCCTGCTGCGCTAGACGCTGCTCCTCGGCCGAGATGTCTTGGCCCGGCACGATGCCGAGCTGGCGCTGCCGCTCGAGGATGGGGCGGCCGAGGTCGCCCGGCAAAGGTAGCCCAAGGACGGGAGGCTTTGGCTTCATGCCGGAATAGTCATGGGGAAGCGTATCGAGTCCCTCGGCGGTTGGTTTGCGCTCAGTGTTGTAGAGATCTTCCGCCTGATCCCTGATGCGAAGGGCCGGCCCCTGGAGGGCGATCATGGTAACGCCGAAGACAGCGCCGGATCCGAGCGCTGCGATAGCGATGATCACACCGCGCCTGAACCGCACCACGCGGCGGGGAGAGGCCCGAAGCTGCAGTTCCTCGGGATCCAGTTTCGGCGGGATGCCAGAGCGGGAATTTTCGATCATGAGCCCTCACCTCGCCGGCTGCCGCGAAAGAGCGAGATCCGCCGTTGCGGTTGCCTGCCGTCAATCCTGCTGATGCGGATCACCTGCTGCCGCTTGGTGCCGAGGCGAAGTTCGGCCGCGGCGAAGAGCCGATCGACGATGTAATAGTTGCCGCGCACGCGATAGTTGACGAGCTCGCTGCTCCCATCTGCGCCGACGATGAAGAGTGGTGGCGCCTCGCCCTGATCTATGCGACGAGGGAACTCAATATAGACCTTGCTGCCGTCGTCGAAGGCTCGCGTCGGTCTCCAGGGCGGTGTGTCGCCACTGATTGAGTAGCGAAAGCGAAGGTTTTCGAGCGCGATGTTCGACGCGACCGGTGTAACTGCCTCGGCTTGAGCATTGCGCTGGCGAAGCGCGATGATCTGGTCTTGGCTGTAGGTCCAGGAGATTGCCGCCATTGCGGTCTTCTCGGTGCTTTGAAGCTGCAAATGATAGGTCCGCCGGTCCGTCGTAATGACGACATTGGTGGCAAGACCCGGCGCGAAGGGTTTTACCAGAACATGGGTGCGCTGATTGTCACCGGTGCCGCTTGCGGTATCGCCAATGACCCAGCGCACGGTGTCGCCAGCCGACACGGCGGTTAGTTTCTCGCCCGGCTGCAGAGCGATGTCGGTCACGCGCTCCGGCGCGGCATAGAGTTGATAAAGCGCGCCATCGGTGAAGGGGTAGAC
>NZ_RZOM01000411.1:0-4911 GCF_003999175.1 Mesorhizobium sp. M7A.F.Ca.ET.027.03.2.1
TGCCGGCGCTGGAGCGCACTGCATCTCAAGCCGCAAATTATTAACGTGAAGATTTGATCAAACGGGACCTCATTGGGCGACTTGCGACACAGCTGACATCAGTTCCTTCGGGTTGGGCGCCCCAAACATGTATCGCCCCCCCTCCGGAACCTCCGTGAAACTCCAGCGGACAATTCCCTGCCTGTCCAGCAGGAATTGACCGACCAATTGTCCGTGTCCTGTTGCGATCATCTGTTCGTCGGCTTCGGTCACTTCGTAAGGGTCCTTCCTATCGAGGATTTCGCTCGCTGCAAAAGGATCCATGGGACCGGGCAACTCGCCTGGTATGTCGACCCGCATATCCTTTGCTGCTGCCATCGAGACCTTGTACGGCCAGTTCGTCTCGTTTTGGGTGAATTCGAGATTGGGTAGTCCAAAAGCACGATGTGAAGCGCGTTCAGGGTCGGAGGCCGCAAGCAGGTTCGGCATCGGGTGGTAGCGGAAATAGAGACGCGCTCGTTCGATCGGCGTGTTGACCACCGTCAGGCTCTCCACGCCCCTTTCACGCAGCTCCGGATCAAGCCGCGCCTGGGCGGCGATGTGGCGCCGGCAGAAGGCACAATGCAGACCTCGAAACAGGCCGACCAGCACTGGTTTTTGCCCGCGAAAGTCATCGAGCGCGATCTTGCCTTCCTGGGTAATGGCGTCAAGCACCAGGTTCGGCGCACGGTCGCCCGGTTGAAGCGGTACCAAGTCACTAGGCGCGGACATTTCCAACCCCTAACCCCGGCTAGTCGAGAAAAGGCAGCACCACAAGCGCTTCCGGGTCGAGCCCGTGCTGGGCGCATATACCCTGCGCCAGGGAAAAGTAGCGTTCGGCCTCGGCCAGATTGTCGAGGTCCAGATTAAGCGTTGCGAGACCATCATAGCACGGAAAGAGCAGTTGGGGCTCGCCCATTTCGCGGGCGACGTCCAGTGCTTCGTGGAACAGGCCAACCGCCAGTTCAGGACGGCCATTGCACTGGTGGATCTGCCCAAGCACGATCAACGGCACCGGCAGGTGCTCGCGCTGGTCGAGCGCCCGGTCGATCTCGATAGCCTTCTCGGCGGCAGGCACGCCCTCCGTTGGACAGCGATCCGTGAAAGTACAACAAGCGACCGCCAGATTGGCGAGGAGGCGGGCCTGGAAACCCAGATCACCAATATGGCGCGCCACGTCCAGACCGCGCCGACAGACCTCCATCGCCTTTGCCGGATCGATAGTCGTGTAAAGCACGCCGAGATTGGTGTAGCCGCGGCAGGCCGCACCCAGCAGACCGGCGGCTTCGGCCAATTCAATGCTGCGCTCGACCTGGCCAACGGCTTCACGGTTTCGTCCGAGGCGAGCCAGCGCAACAGCCTTGGTATTAAGTGCCTCGGCGGTCACAAGAGTGGCATCGCGTCCTACGTCGGAAACATGCTCCGTCGTCAAAGTGCGTACGCAATCCAGCGCCGCGTCCGCCCATTTTGCCGCGAGGGAGTGATCTCCGCTCCGGAACGCCTGTCGGCCACGTTCTTGCCAGAGATGCGCCTGCTCGATCGGGGCATCCGCTCCATCGAGGAGCGCTGCCGCTTCAGCATAGCGGGATTCTGCGTTGTCCCGCTTGCCGACGTCCCAGAGCAGCCGACCGACCTTACGCAAAACGCGCGCCGAAGCGACACGATCTGCCGACTGGCGGTATGCCAGCAACACCGCCTCGTAGTGGTGGTGCGCGACCTGGCGGCGGCCTGCCGGGCCGCTCAGATCGGCAATGCGCTCTGCAATTGCCAGCTTGAGCGGTGTTTGCCCGATCGCACCCAATGCGGTCAGTGCTCGCTCATAGAAACGAAGGGCGTCATCGTTGGCGTATATCATGCGAGCGCGATCACCCGCCGCCTGCAGGCAATGCGCGCCCCTTTCCCGCTCGGCGCTCTGTGCGAAATGATGACCGAGCACCGCCAAATCCTCGAGCCGTTCCGGCTTGTCGCCGTACAGTTGCTCCAAGGCAGCACCGACCCGCCCGTGGATGTCGGTCCGGCGTTGCAGGAGCAGATTCTGGTAGATCACGTCCTGCAGCAATGTTTGCGTAAAGCGGTAGCTTTGCGACGAGCCCGAGCCAGATCCGGCAACTTCCTCGATGATTTCCGCATCGCAAAGCAGTTCGCAGCCGGCTTCTAGCCGGCCGGGGTCGGATGTAACGGTTTTCAGAAGGGTGGCATCGAAGCGCGGGCCAATTACCGCGGCTTCCTGGGCCAACCGGCGCACCTCTTGGGGCAACCGGTCGACCCGAGCAAGCAACATTGCCTGGATCGTGGCGGGAATGCCGGTTGCGACTTCGCCTGCCATAGTCCGCCATCGCTGGCCCTCGCGCATCAATACACCGCAATCGATAAGGCCGCGAACGATCTCCTCTAAAAAAAGCGGGTTGCCGCCCGAGCGCTCGAGGATCTGGCCGAGAAGCCCTCCTGCGGAGTTTACCCAGCTCTCGCCGAAAAGCGCCGCCAGCAGACTGCATCCGTCATCATTGTTGAGCGGCGAAAGCCTGAGCGCCGTGTGACTGACCCGATTTGAATCGAGTTGGTCGTTGTCCGGCGCTGGACGATGCGTGACCAGCAACATCAACCGTGTGCGTTCCAACCTGTCCATCACGAAACGCAGTGCCTCAAGTGACACGGCGTCGGCCCAGTGCAGGTCTTCCACGACAATCAACAGCGGCGACAACGCAAGCCGCCGTTCGATGATTGTGCGGACTGCGTAAAGAATTTGCCGCCGCAGTTGCTCGGGCTCGACATGCTGCAAGGTGGCATCGGGGTCGCCAAGGCCAAGCACATGGTAAAGCAAAGGCATCAGTCGCTTTGCCTCTTCGCCCTGCAGGCCGAGATCGGTAAGCAAGGCTGCGAGCTTCCCCCGTATTTCATCCCCATTGTCGTTCTGCATCATCCCCGCAGCGCTGCGCACAACTGCGTCCAAGGCGCCAAATGATTGTTCGCCCAGCGGTGAGCACGCGGCCTGCCGCACGGCGACGTTGCGAAAACGATCCTCGTCTCCGACGCGGGCGACGAACTCCTTCACCAGCCGCGATTTCCCGATACCGGCTTCTCCGACGAGGCGGACAAGTTGGGCCGAGCCGCCGCACGCCTGGTCAAGGCTCGCCAACATTCTATGAAGCTCCGCACCGCGACCAATCATCGGCGCGCTGAGGCCGAGCGCCTCGAGCCCACGTGCTGCACGCGGGGCCGCAAGCGGTGCATCCAGTCGATGGACGAGCACGCTGCCGGCCTTGCCGCGAAGCACGACATCGCCCAGCGACTCGTAAGAAAAGGCATGCCGGGTCAGCCTGTGAGTGAGTTCGCCTACCAGCACCTCACCCGGTGCGGCCAGCGATTGCAGGCGCTGCGCCGTATTCACGGTGTCGCCGGTCACCGAATAGGATTTGGCGGTGCCGATGCCCAATCCGCCAGTAACCACCGGACCGGTGTTTATGCCGATGTGGAGTAACAGAGGCGAGCCGGAGTGGGGGGTGCCTTCACCGAGCCGCGCCGTCCGGGCGATCATGTCGAGAGCGGCGCAAAGCGCACGTTCTGGGTCGTCTTCATGCGCCACGGGCGCACCGAACAAAGCGAGCAGCGCATCGCCGATGAATTTGTCGACGAAACCGCCAAAGTTTCGCACGGCCGCCGTCAATTCCTTGAACAGCGCGTTCTGCAGAGCTTGCATCACCTCGGGGTCGAGTTGTTCGCTGAGTGTCGTGAAGCCGCAAAGGTCGGCGAACAGGACCGTTACCGTCCGGCGATCGGCGTCAGAGACGGGATGCAGCCCATAGCTTTCGATGTTCGTAGGCAGCGACAGGATTCGAGAAGGCGGCACGATGGTCCCGCTTGGTTTCGGAACAGGCCGTTCGGCGGCTTTTGCGGACGCACCAAGGCTTGCCCCACATTTCGGACAGAACTCGAAGTCAGGTGCGCAGGGGTAGCCGCAGCTGGCGCATGGCACAGGCTGGCGCCTGCCACACTTCGGACAGAAGGCGTAACCGCCCCCAATCTCGAAACCGCAGCCCGAGCAGTCCATGGAAACCTCACCCGAGCATGATGCCGAAAAGTGTGAAGCGGTTTTCGGACCACATCCTGCTCTGTCTCTTTGACCTAGAGATGGATTCAGATTTCAGGTCGATTTGGCCTGCAATCATCCGGCTCTTGGGGCCATGACTCGTGATCTCGCCACGCCCTTCACGGCCAGGGTATTCACAATGATGAACCGATAGCCGTCAACCGGCAAGCGGCAGCAAATGGGCATCCGTGGGTCCGGTGGCGGAGCGTTGCCGATTCGGACGGCTGCTTGGCCGTCGTTGCGACGTTCTCTCTTCGCCCCTCCGTCTTCCTGCTATCATGGAGATGAGGAGACGGACTTTGAGCGAGAATCGCAGACTAGTCGCAATCCTGGCTGCAGATGTGGTTGGATACAGCCGGTCGCCAGCGCGGACGAAGATTCGCCTCGCGTCTGGAGGGCGTCGCGGCGCCCGGCGCCATCTGCCTGTCCGAGAACGCCTATCGCTAGGTCAAGGCGAGTCTCGACCTCTCGGTCAGCGATCTCGGCACGCGTGGGCGGCATGGCAGGAACTGCTCGCGTCAATCCTGACTATTCGCTGGAATACCGTCGCAAAGTCTTGCCTTACAAGAACCATGCCGATTTCGAACTCATGATCGACGGGCTCCGCAAGGCCGGAATAGTGCAATGACAAATGAGGGCATGCGGTCGGATCAGACGCCAAAGGCTCGGCCGATCTTGCGCCATCGGGCGTTTTCACGAACCAGTTTCAGGTCGTCGGTCGTCTCGGCAAAAGTGTGCGAACGGTAGTGCCCGAGCAGGTCAGGAAACAGCCTCCCTGCCGGCAGGCCGGCAACCTGTTCGCGGAC
>NZ_RZOM01000412.1:0-4910 GCF_003999175.1 Mesorhizobium sp. M7A.F.Ca.ET.027.03.2.1
GCTTCGCCGTTGGCGTCGGCCGGCAGCGCCCCAAGCGCTTCGTCGAGGGCTGCCAGCGCCTCGCGCTCGACCTCGTCGGCGGGCCGGAAGGTTTTCGTCGGCTTCACGAAATCGTCGAAATAGCGGATCGCATGGCCGACCAGCCGGTCGAGCTCGGGATGCGTCTTTGGCGTCACGCCTTGCGTATGACGTGAAATGAACCCCCACAGCACATCCTTGTTCTGCGCGTTGGAGGCGCTGACCAGATTGAGCAGCAACGAGAACGGCACCGGCATGTCGATCGCGGGCGGGTTGCCGTCGTGCATATGCCAGACCGGGTTGCCCAGCCGTTCCTTCCAGTCCTGCCGGGGATAGGCGGCGAGGAACGTATAGTATTCGTCCACGGCCCGCGGGATGACGTCGAAATACAGCTTCTTGGCCTGCCGCGGCCGCTGGTACATGTAGAGCCCGAGGCTTTCGGTCGGCGCATAAGTCAGCCACTCGTCGATGGTCAGCCCGTTGCCTTTCGACTTCGAGATCTTCTGGCCGTTCTCGTCGAGGAACAGTTCGTAGACGAAATGCTCCGGCGCCCGTCCGCCCAGAATGTTGCAGATGCGGTCGTAGACCACCGCATTGGTCTGGTGGTCCTTGCCGAACATTTCGAAATCGACGCCAAGCGCTGCCCAGCGCATGCCGAAATCCGGCTTCCACTGCAGCTTCACGCGGCCGCCGGTGATCGAAAGCGTGGTCTCGGTGCCCTCGTCGTCGAAGGTGATGGTGCCGGCCTTGGCGTCGACATGCTTCATCGGCACGTAAAGCACGCGGCCGCTCTTTGGCGAGATCGGCAGGAACGGGCTGTAGGTCGCCTGCCGCTCGGGTCCGAGCGTCGGCAGCATCACCGCCATGATCTGCTCATAGCGTTCGGCGGCGCGCTTGAGCATCGCATCGAAACGGCCGGCCTTGTAGTATTGCGTCGCGCTGGCAAACTCATAGTCGAAGCCGAACGTGTCGAGGAAGCGGCAAAGCATCGCGTTGTTGTGGTCGGCGAAGCTCGCATAGTCGCCGCCGAAGGGGTTGGGGACCGACGACAGCGGCTTGTGCAGATGAGGCTCGAGTGCGGCGCGGTCCGGCACGCTGTCGGGTATCTTGCGCATGCCGTCCATATCGTCGGAAAAGCACAGCAACTTGGTCGCGACCTTATCCTGCGTCAGGACGCGGAAGGCATGGCGCACCATCGACGTCCGCGCCACTTCGCCGAACGTGCCGATATGCGGCAGGCCGGACGGCCCGTAGCCGGTCTCGAACAGGATTGTTTGCGGGAAGTCGGCGCCTTTGTAGCGCTCGATGATCTTTTTGGCCTCTTCGAAGGGCCACGCCTTGCTTTCGGTCGCGGCCGCCAACAGTTCGGGGTTGAGATCGATGATGTTTGATCCCGCCATGTCACAGTTTCCAAATCATTTGCCGGCCCGAAGGCGGGCCGCGGCAAGGTTTTCAACCGGTCTCTAGGCGTGCAGCGCCGGAGCGTCAACGCGTGCGGCGCTTTTTCCTTGCGGTGCAGAACGGGCGTTCCTAACTTCGAGGCCCGGTTCAAGGAGAAAAAATTGCCGACACCTCATGAAGCCCTGATCTATCTGATGGTCATCACCTCGGCCTCGGACCGCGACATGACCGATGTCGAACTGGCGCGGATCGGCGAGGTCGTCCGCTCCTGGCCGGTGTTCGAGGACTTCAACCACGACAGGCTGGTCGGCGTTGCCCAGGACTGCCAGAAGCGCCTGCACGAAAAGGATGGGCTGGAAGGCGTGCTGGCTGAAGTCGCCGAGGTCTTGCCTGAGCGGCTGCGCGACACCGCCTATGCCGCCGCCTTCGAGGTTGCCGCCGTCGACCTCGAAATGCGCATGGAAGAGGTGCGGGTGCTGCAGCTGATCCGGCGTCAGCTCGATCTCGACACGCTGACGGTTGCTGCCATCGGCCGCGCGGCCAAGGCGCGGCTCCGCACGCTGACCTGAAGTCCTTGGCCGGAAGCTGTTGAGGTTCAGGTCAGGCCGGCAAAGCCGACCGGAACCGGATCAGAAAAAACTGACCGGGAAATAGCGCAGATAAAATTCGGCGAACGTGCCTTTCATCGAAATCTCCTGCAGCGCGTAGTCGATCGCGGCGGCCAGCGCCGGATTGTCCGCTTTGGTGGCAATGGCCATGCCCGAGCCCAGATATTCAGGCGCCAGATAGGGCCCGCCGGCAAAGCGGCAGCAGCCCGCCGCGTCCGAGCCGCCCAGCCAGAAAGCCAGGCGCATGCCGTCGCCGAAGGCGGCGTCGACCTTGCCGGCCTTGAGATCGGCATAGAGGTCCTCCGGCCTGTCGAAAGGGACGACCTGAACCGTGTTGAAATAGTCGCGCAGCATGCGTTCATGCGCCGAGCCTGATATCACGCCGACACGCTTGCCGTGCAATTTGTCAAAGATGGGCTCGGTCAGCGCCTTGCCTTTCGGCATGATGAAGCGCGCTGGAAACTGCAGATAGGAGCGTGAGAAGGCGTAGGTCGCGCGCGATTCCGGTGTTGCGGCTATGCCGGCGATGATCGCCTCGCCTTCGCCTTTCCGCAGTGCGCCTTCCAGCTCGGCCCAGGGCAGGGCCTGGATCTGGCATTTTTCGACAATGCCAAGCTCGGCGCAGATGGCGCGTGCCAGATCGATATGGAAGCCGGACAGCTTTCCCGCGCCGTCAAGGAAGTTGAAGGGCGGGAAGTCCGTGGTGGTCAGGAACCTCAGCCGGGGCAGCGTCGAAAGGTCTGGCTTGGGCAGCCGCTCCTTGGCATCCCACAGCACCGGAACCTGAGGCGCCGCGGCGCGCGCGCCGTCGGCGAACGACAGCAAGCCGATCAGCATCGCAAGGGCGAAGGACCTCCACCGGAACGCCAAGATAAAACTCCGCCACAGTCGTGCTCGCACCGGTTTTGGTACGAAAATGGTACAGGCACAATGGTTTTTGATTTCAACCCGCCGATTTCAGGATATGATTTAGCCGGTTTGCAAATCAGCTTCGGCCGCCTCGGTGAGGGAAGCCACAAAATAAGTATGCGATTTGCAATCCGTGGTCGGTGGCGAAGTGTAAATCAGGCACGCATCATTGGCCGCAATGCACGAGGCAACATGGGGTTGATGTTGCGATGGGTCAGTTCGATCGCACGCTGGAATACATAGACCAACTGCAGCACGCCGCAACGGCGGCGGCGGTCTGTGAAAGGCTGCTGGGCATAACATCGGATTTCGGCCTCACCGCGCTGATGGCGGGAACCGTACCGCAGCCAGGCACGCCGGCCGGCCAGCAAAAGCAGCATGTGCTTCTCTGCGATTGGCCGGGCGAATGGCTGGAGCGCTATGTCGCGCGCAACTATGTCGACCATGACCCGGTCGTCAGCCATATGAAACAGTTGCAGGCGCCCTTCCAGTGGCACGAGGCGTCGCAGGGCATCCGCATAGACAAGAGCAGCGGCGAGGTGATGGGCGATGCCGGCGCCTTCAAATTGCGTGATGGGTTGGCCTTTCCGTTGATCACGCTTGACGGCCAGATCGTCATGGTGTCGCTCGGCGGCGAGGCTGTGGAATTGTCCGCCGCCGAATTTGGCCAGGTGTCGCTGGTCTCGACCTACGCGGTTGGCCGCGCCATGCAACTCCACACCATGGCGAGCAACACCATCGATCATATCGTGCTGACGCCGCGCGAGCGCGAATGCCTGCAATGGGCCGCCGTCGGCAAGTCCGAATGGGAGATTTCGCAAATCCTCGGCATTTCCGAACACACCTCGGAGAAACATCTTCTTAACGCCAAAAGCAAACTAGGTGCCGTCAACAGGGTGCAGGCCGTCGCGGAAGCGATACGGCGCGGCTACATTAGTTAGGTCGGCCGTGCCGACCTGGAATTTTTGCCTACGCGATCACGCAATTTTCTCATCAAAGCACGGCCGTATCTTCCTCTGAACGCAGGAGACGGCGGAATGCTTTTTTCCCTTACAACCCAGGAATTGATGGAACGTCCCGACCTTTGGGAGGCCGTCCATCGGTTGCGCTACAAGATATTCGTCGAAGAGATGGGGTGGGATGACCTCAGGCGGCCCGACGGGCTCGAACTTGACCAGTTCGATCACGACGAGGCGGTTCATCAGATCGTCATCAGAGGCGGTGAAGTGGCGGGTTATCAGAGGATGTTGCCGACGACGCGCCCACATCTGCTGACCGAGGTCTTGACCGATCTTTCCGAAGGAACGCCGCCATCGGGTCCAAACATCTGGGAATTGACCCGCTACGCGGTGGCTCCCGGTTTTCGTGACGGCCGTCGCGGCGTTTCGACCGTCGGCACCGAACTGATTGCCGGTTTCGTCGAGTGGGGGCTGAAGCGCGGCGTCGACAAGGTGATCATCGAGTTCGAGCCGATGTGGGTGCTGCGCGCCTTGCAACTGCATTTCCTGGCGACCCCGCTGGGCTATCAGCGCACCTATGGCAACCAGCAGGTCGTCGCCACCTTGCTGACCTTCAACGAACACACCCTCGATGTGGTGCGGTCGCGCCGCAATCATTTTGCTCCCGTGCTGGCCAGGGGATATCCTGACATGCTCGGGCAAAGGCGTGCGTCATGAGATCGGAGACAGCCATGAGCACACACCCGCAACCTGAACTTCGCAACCACACGCTGGTCGTCACCGTGTCGTCGAGCGACGGCCGGCCGGTGCTGGACAGGAGAGCCTATGAAAGCCTGGCAAGGACCTTCCATGAAGCCGCCGACAATGAGGAGGTTCGCGTCGTCGTGCTGCGCGGCCTGGCAGGCTGTTTCTGTCTGGGCGGCGACTTCTCCGAATTCCTCGACGCCACCAAGCACCAGAAACTGATTGCCGCCGTCACCGACCTGTTCCGCACGCTGGCGACGTTTCCCAAGCC
>NZ_RZOM01000413.1:0-4902 GCF_003999175.1 Mesorhizobium sp. M7A.F.Ca.ET.027.03.2.1
CAATAACTACGCCCCACGAGCCCCACCTCGCACATCAAGCCAGCGCTGCCGCCATTGTGGCGTAGTAGAAGGCGTCGAAATTGCGCAGCGTCGGCTCGTTCGGTAAATCCGGCAGCACACGATTGACGATGAACGGCACCTCCTGCTCGGTCAGCCCGCCATGCGAGCGCAGCGGTTCGTTCAGAGCCGCCAGGTCATGGCGATGTTCCGAGGTGCCGATGGTCTTGTTCTCGGTCGAGATCAGCACGATGTCGCCGATGCGATCTGCCGGCAGCTCAAAGCGCTCGCACGCCGTCGGGCTGTCGACGACCAGCATGATGCCGTCGATCTTCGCCAGCCGGGCCATGATGCCGGCCTGATCTGCGCCATCAGGCAGATAGGCGGTGGCAAACGAGCCGAGCGCGCCGTGATGCACGACATAGGGGTCGGTGATCGGCAGGATGACGCGGGCGGCGTCCTTGCCCAGCCACTCGTCGAGAAGGTCCTGGACATAGACGACGTCGGGCGAACCGTCCGCCTTGTGCTTGGGCTTCATGCCATGGTCGGCGGTGACGACGATCGCCGCGCCCAGCGCATCAAGCTCGGTCAGGTATTTGTCGAACATCTCGTAGAAGGCGTTGGCTTGGCGGTTGCCCGGCGCGTATTTGTGCTGCACATAGTCGGTGGTCGTCAGATACATGATGTCGGGGCGGAACTCCTTCAGCAGCTGCACACCGGCGGCGAAGACGAATTCCGACAGTTCGGCCGAATAGACCTCCGGCACCGGCAGCCCAAAGTGCTTCGAGGCATCGTCGATGCCATGCTCGGCTAAAGTCGTGGTGTCCGACTTCTCCGCAGAGAAGCACAGCGCGCGGCCTCCATCGAAGGCAAGGCCCTTGCCAAGCAAGGCACGCAGCTTGTCCTTGGCGGTGACCACGGCGACCTTGGCGCCGGCATCATAGAAGGCCTGGAAGATGGTCGGCGCGCGCAGGAAGCGCGGGTCGTTCATCATCACTTCCTTGCCGGTCTCGCGCTCGTAGAGGTAGTTGCCGCAGATGCCGTGCACCGACGGCGGACGGCCTGTGGCGATCGACAGATTGTTGGGGTTGGTGAAGCTCGGAATGACAGAGTGCGCAAAACGTACGGTGCCCTTCTGCTTGATCCTGACCAGCGCCGGCATCAGCCCGGCCTCGATCGCCTCGTCGAGATAGGCCGGCTCGCAGCCGTCAAGGCAGATGGCGATGGCCGGCACACGCGGCCAGGCGTAGGTGCGGCCGTTGACCGCGACGTTGATGGGAGACATCTGGTTCATCTGATATCCTCGAGATCGGCCGCTTCAGGCGGCGAGTTTGGCGCGTTCGGCAAGTGCCGCGGCGGGTGGAGCGGCGGTGTCGACGCCCATTTCATGCAGTGAAAAAGCCGCCGCCTCGACGACGCGGCGCATGACATGCTCGTCCATCTGGCCGATGCAGCCGACGCGGAAGCTATCCACTGCGGTCAGCTTGCCCGGATAGATGATGAAGCCCTTGTCCTTCATCAGATCGTAGAAGCGGTCGAAGGCGAAACTGGCATGGGCCGGGTTGAAGAAGGTGACGATGATCGGCGATAGCCAGCGATCCCCGAGCAGTGTCTCGAAACCGAGGTCGCGCATGCCGGCCACCATGACGTCGCGGTTCCTCGTATAGCGAGCGCCACGGCCGGCGACGCCGCCTTCGGCCTCGTGCTGGCGCAGTGCTTCGAGGAAGGCAGCGACGACGTGCGTCGGCGGCGTGTAGCGCCACTGGCCGGTTTTGTTGAGGTGCGCCCACTGGGCGTGGACATCGAGCGACAGCGAATGGCTCCTGCCTTTGGCAACCTCCAGCTCGCTCTTGCGGGCGATGATGAAGCCGAAGCCCGGAACGCCCTCAATGCACTTGTTGGCGGACGAGACCATCGCCTCATAGCGGATATCGTTGACGTCGAGCGCTACGGCGCCGAACGCGCTCATGGAATCGACCAGCAGCTTGCGACCCTTGGCATGGACGGCTTGCGCAATCTCGGCGACCGGATTGAGGATGCCGGAGCTGGTCTCGCAATGGATGGCGATGACATGGGTGATATCAGGGTCGGCCGCGAGGGCCGCCGCCACCTCGTCGCCGCGCGGCGGCAGATAGTCGCCCTTGTCGATCAGCGTGTAGGCGCGGCCGAGATACTGCATGGTCTGCGCGGCGCGCAGGCCGTAGGCGCCGTTGGCCAGCACCAGAACCTTGCCATCTCTGGGCACAAACGAACCCAGCATCGCTTCAACGCAGAAGGAACCGCTGCCTTGCATCGGCACGCAGTCGAACTCATCGTTCCTGTCCCCGGTCAGCGCCAGCAGGCGGCGACGCATATCCGATGTCATGGCGCGGAAGTCGCCGTCCCACGATCCCCAGTCGCGCAACATCGCCTCCTTGACCGAATAGGCCGTGGTAAGCGGCCCTGGGGTCAGAAGATACGGCTCGCCCAGCGCCGGACTGGCCAGCGGCTCCGCGGCAAATTTCGTCTCGGCGAGCATGTTGTCCTCCGCTCGATCTGCGTTCGATGTGGCCTTATTCTTGGCCTGAATGATCTATTTGTAAAATCGTTATTTTGTATCGATGTATCGATTTTAACGATGGTAAGGATTGCCACTCGCCAGCGGAGAATGTCGCCCGTCAGGCGAGCGCCGGAGCCATCGCTTCCGCTGCCCCTCTCGCCAGCCGGCTTTCGAGCAGATCACCGCTCTGCGTCAGCAAGGGATAGGCGACCGAGGCCATCAGCGAGTTGATCTCCTTCAGCGCCCGCACCGCCTCCAGGTGGATGTCGCTGGTGTCGATGCTCTGCGGCATTCCTGATTGCAGGCGCTTGAGGTGACGGTCATGGCTCATGCGTTCCAGTCTGCGCATCCGCTCCTTCTCGACGACGAGTTGCCGCGCCGACTCGAGATCGCTCGACACCAGCACATTGAGTGCAAGCTGCATGTTGGCCATGACACGGTTGTGAAGCCCGGCCAGTTCGCTCCAGCCGTCGCGTGAAAAGCGCAGGTTCTTGTCACGCAGCTCCTGGGTGAGCACGAGCAGGTTCTTGGCGACGATATCGCCGGCGCGTTCGAGATTGATGGCGAAGTCGGTGAGTTCTATGCCGCGCTGCGCCTCGGCCGCGCTCATGCTGCCGCGATTGACTTCGGCAATGTAGAGCTTGATCTCGGTGTGGGCGCGGTTGACCTCCTCATCAAGTTTTTGGGCTTGGCGTATCTGGTCGGCGGTGCCTGCGTCGAAGAAATCCATCACCGGGCGCAGCATCACCTCGACGACTTCGCCCACGCGCAGCAACTCGCGGGTCGCACTGGCCAGAGCGAGACCGGGTGTGCGCATGACGGTGCGGTCGAGCGCGCTGGTGCGGCGTGACATCAGGTCCCCAGCCTCCCCTGCCTTTGCCGCTGGCCTGTCGGGGATCAGCAAGGTGGCGAGCTTTTCCATCGTGCCGGTGAACGGCAAGCAGCAGATGACCAGCACCATATTGAAGGCAAGGTGCAGGTTGACCAGTTGGCGGCCTTCGGTTGCGCCGAACAGATGCGCCGGGAAGGTCACGGCCTGAAGCGCAAACAAGGCGGCGAGCGCCGTCGTGCCGCGAAAGATCAGATTGCCAAGCGGGACACGGCGCGCCTCGACGGCATCGCCGCGTGTCAGCCACACCGCAATCAGCGCACCACCGCAATTGGCGCCGAGGATGAAGAGCAGGCCGACCTCGACCGGCAAGACGCCTTGCGCGGCAAGCGTGACGAACAGCAGGATCGCCGCGACGCTGGAGTGGATCAGCCATGTGAACAGGGCAGCTGCGGCAAAGGCGGTGAAATAGTCCGTGCGCAGATAGGAAATCACCAGTGGCAGCAAATTGCTCTGCCGCATCGGAGCGGTCGCCTCGCCGATCATATGCAGCGACAACAGGACGAAGGCGACCCCCATCAGGATTCGCCCGCTCTGCCTGATGCCAGCCACCTCGAACTTCAGGACCATCGCGCCGCCGACCAGGATCAGCGCCGGCACCAGCCAGCTGAGATCGAACGACAGCACCTGCACGACCAGGGCGGAACCGAGATCGGCGCCCAGCAGGATCGCCAGCCCTGATGACACCGAAACCATGCCGCTGGCGGCAAACCCGGCCGCCAGGATCGCGACTGCGGTCGAGCTTTGCAGCAGCACGGCAAGCACGGTGCCGACGCCCGCCGACCTGATCCGTGCACCCCGGGCTTGCCTCAGGGCATCACGCAAAGCGGGGCCGCAGGCCCGCTCGACACCCGTACGCACCATATGCACGGCCCAGAGCAGCAGCATGACCGCACCCGCCAGATGCAGCAGGATGATGGAAAATTGCATGGCGACGCCTCCGGTGCCAACGGCCGGCAGGGATGTCGACCATGCTCAGGCTGAGGGTCGGCAAAACATAAGTCAAATCGTTCCTTTCGATCTTTTC
The DNA here is from genome assembly GCF_003999175.1 of Mesorhizobium sp. M7A.F.Ca.ET.027.03.2.1. Lineage (NCBI taxonomy): Bacteria > Pseudomonadati > Pseudomonadota > Alphaproteobacteria > Hyphomicrobiales > Phyllobacteriaceae > Mesorhizobium > Mesorhizobium sp. M7A.F.Ca.ET.027.03.2.1. The sequence goes on from NZ_RZOM01000413.1 coordinate 4,453, forward strand.
CTAAGCCATCCTTATGATAGGATGTCGGCGATTTCAGAAGTGTCGGAGGCACGGCAGATGCGCTACGTCCAGTTGCGAGCCTTTCACCAGGTGGCCATCTGCGGTGGCTTTTCACGTGCCGCCGAGGCGCTCTTCCTGACCCAGCCGGCGATCTCGGACCAGGTGCGCAAGCTCGAGGAAGAGTATGACGTGCTGCTGTTCAACCGCAACAAGAAGCAGGTCACGCTGACCCATTCGGGCCAGAAATTGCTCGAAATAACCCACCGCATGTTCGATACCGAGCAACAGGCGCTGGAGTTGCTGACGGAGTCCCGCGCCCTGCGTTCCGGCACGCTGCGCATCGTCGCCGATGCCGCACATCATCTGCTTCACATTCTCGGCAGCTTCCGGGCTCGCTACCCCGGCGTCCAGGTTTCGGTGCGCGCCGGCAACACCGAGACGGTGATCAGC
>NZ_RZOM01000414.1:0-4902 GCF_003999175.1 Mesorhizobium sp. M7A.F.Ca.ET.027.03.2.1
GTCCTTACCAGATGCGAAAACAGAAAACCCCGGCCGCGAACGACCGGGGTTTTGGTCCAGCAAATGCCGCCCGTGGTCAGCGCCTGGCGAGCAGATCGCGAATTTCAGTGAGCAGCGCGACGTCGGCGGGCGGCGGAGCGGCCGGTGCAGCGGGCTTCTCGCGCTCAAGCCGCTTGCGCATGTTGTTCACCGCCTTGACCATCAGGAAGATGATGAAAGCGAGGATGAGGAAGTTCAGCGCCACGGTGATGAAGCTGCCATAGGCAAAGACCGCGCCCTGCTTCTTGGCGTCCGCCAGCGAGGTCGCGTTGACGGCTGAGGACAGTCCGAAGAAATAGTTGTTGAAGTCCAATCCGCCGAAAATTGCACCGACGATCGGCATGATGATGTCGTTGACAAGGGAATCGACGATCTTGCCGAAGGCCGCGCCGATGATGACACCGACGGCCAAGTCCATCACATTGCCCTTGGAAATGAATTCTTGGAATTCTTTCAGCATTCGACCCTCCTTGTCGTGACCGGCCGAACTGCCGTTTCCGTCCTTGCGGCATCGACCTGAGGCAACATAACAAAAACCTGCGGTTGCAACATCGGCAAAAAAGAGAAAGCAACCGGTTTCTCCTTACCCGGCGGCAGTCCCGGAAACCGCGGCCTTCATGCACCCAAAGCCGTGATGGACTCGGAAGCCAAGCTGTGATTGCGTCTGGGCAAGCCGGGTTGAAATTCGGCACAGGGAGGATCTTGCCGGCGTGCAGGGCTTGTTCATCGTCATCATCGCGATCGCCTATGTGACGCTGCTGTTCGCCATCGCCAGCCTGGGCGACCGCCGCTCGGCCATTTCAGGGCCGAGTCGAGCCCGGCCCTTCATCTACGCGCTCAGCCTGGCGATCTATTGCACGTCCTGGACCTTCTTCGGTTCGGTCGGCCTCTCCTCCGAGCGCGGCCTCGAATTCCTCGGCATCTATACCGGCCCGGTGCTGGTGTTCGTGTTCGGCTTTCCGCTGCTCAACCGCATCGTGCGGCTGGCCAAGACCGAGAAGATCACCTCAATCGCGGATTTCCTCGGCGCGCGCTACGGCAAGAGTTTCACCGTCGCGGCGATCGCCACGTTGATCGCCACCATCGGCGCGGTGCCCTATATCGCGCTGCAGTTGAAGGCGATCTCCGGTTCGGTCAGCCTGATGGTCGAGCACTATACGGGATCGCCGCCTTCGTTCGATCCCTTCGTCAGCGACATCTCGTTGGTCGTCGCCATGCTCCTGGCGCTGTTTGCGGTGCTGTTTGGAACCCGTCACGCCGACGCCACCGAACACCAGGACGGGCTGGTGCTGGCGGTGGCGGTCGAAACCGTGGTCAAGCTCGCCGCCTTCCTGGCGATCGGCCTGATGGTCACCTTCCTGATCTTCGGCGGCCCGGGCGACATGTTCGACAAGCTCGCCGAGAACGCGCAGGTCCGCCAGGCGATGAGCTACAACACTTCGCTCGCCACCTGGCTGGTGCTGACTTGCCTCAGCGGTTTTGCCATCATCATGCTGCCGCGGCAGTTCTACGTCACCATCGTCGAGAACCGCGGCGAGGCCGAACTGCGCACCGCGACATGGGTGTTCCCGCTCTATCTCGTTGCGATCAACCTGTTCGTGCTGCCGATCGCCTTCGCCGGCCTTTCGCTGGTCGGCACCGGAACCAGCAGCGATCTCTACGTGCTGTCGCTGCCCCTGTTCACTGGCCATGACGTGCTGGCGATGGCGGCTTTCATCGGCGGCCTGTCGGCGGCGACGGCGATGGTGATCGTCGAAAGTGTGGCGCTGTCGATCATGATCTCCAACGACCTCGTCATTCCGCTGTTCGTGCGCCGCCTGCTCAAGACCTCGACCTCCGAGACCGAGGACTGGTCGACGCTCATCCTCAATGTGCGGCGCGGGGCGATCTTCATCCTCCTGTTCATCGCCTTCCTCTACTACCGCGAGAGCACCGACAGCGCGCGACTGTCGTCGATCGGCCTGATGTCGTTCGCGGCCATCGCCCAGTTCGCGCCCGCCCTGATCGGCGGGCTGATCTGGCGCGGCGCCAACGGCCGGGGTGCGGCACTCGGCATGGTCGCCGGCATCCTCGTCTGGGGCTACACGCTGCTGTTTCCGTCGCTTGCCGCCCCTGATACCGGCATCATCGTGCATGGGCTGTTCGGCTTCGAGGCCTTGCGGCCGCAGGCCCTGTTCGGCACCGTCGCCGAACCGCTGAACCACGGCGTGCTGTGGAGCCTGTCGCTCAACGCGGTGTTCTTCGTGCTCGGTTCGCTGTCGCGCGCATCGGTGCCGCTGGAACGCATCCAGGCGTCGATCTTCGTGCCGCGCGATGCCGGCCCGATGCCAAGCCTGCGCCGCTTCCGCACCGCCATCACCGTCAACGACCTCAAGGACACGATCGGGCGCTATCTCGGCGTGGAGCGCACCGAGCGCTCCTTCCAGTCGTTCGAAAAGACCAACGGAACCTCGCTGCACGGCAATGAGCAGGCGAGCATGGACGTCATCCGCTTCTCCGAGCAATTGCTCGCCAGCGCCGTCGGTTCCTCGTCGGCGCGGCTGATCCTGTCGCTGCTGTTTCGGCGCCACGACCGCGAATCCCGAGATGCCTTCCGCTTGCTCGACGACGCCACCGAGGCGCTGCAGCACAACCGCGACCTGCTGCAGATCGCGCTCGACCAGATGGAACAGGGCATCACCGTCTTCGATCGCGATTTCCGCCTGATCTGCTGGAACCGCCAGTACCGGGCGCTGTTCGACCTGCCCGACGAGATGGGCCAGGTCGGCGTCTCGCTCGACCGCATCCTGCGCCATCTCGCCGAACGCGGCGACATCCCCGCCGATCAGCGTGTAGCCATGCTCAACCGGCTGACCAGTTTCGTCAGCCCATGGCAGATGGAACTGAAAACCTCGGGCCGCATCGTGGAGCTGCGTTCCAACCCGATGCCCGACGGCGGCATCGTCGCCACTTATGCCGACATTTCCGGGCGCGTCGAGCAGGACCTGGCGCTGAAGCGTGCCAATGAATCGCTGGAGCAGCGCGTCAAGACCCGCACCATCGAGTTGACCCGGGTCAACGAGGAGCTGGCGCAGGCGCAGATGCTGGCCGAGGAGGCCAATCTCGGCAAGACGCGCTTCCTCGCCGCCGCCGGCCACGACATCCTGCAGCCGCTCAACGCCGCCCGGCTCTATTGCTCCTCGCTGATCGAGAAGGCCGGCAAAGGGCCTGCCGGCAAGGCCGCCGTGAACATCGAATCCTCGCTGGAATCGGTCGAGACCATCCTCGGCGCCGTGCTCGACATCTCCCGCCTTGACGCCGGCGCGATGAAGCCGGACGATACCGCCTTCAACCTCGACGGATTGCTGCGCCAGATCGGCAACGACTTCCGGCCGCTGGCCGCCGAGAAGAAGCTCGCGCTGACCATCATGCCGTCATCGCTGACAGTGACGACGGACCGCAATCTGCTGCGCCGCCTGATCCAGAATCTCGTCTCCAACGCCATCAAATACACGCGCCACGGCCGCGTGCTGGTTGGCGTCAGGCGGCGCGGCGATTTGGCCGAGATCCAGGTGATCGACACCGGCATCGGCATCGCCGGCGACAAGCTGAACACCGTCTTTCGCGAATTCACCCGGCTCGACGAGGGCGCGCGCGAGGCCGAGGGCCTCGGTCTCGGCCTCTCCATCGTCGACCGCATCGCCCGGGTGCTGCGGCTGGAGATCCGGATCTTTTCCAATCCTGGCAAGGGCACGCGCTTCTCCGTCATCCTGCCCGTGGCGGCCGTGCAGGAACCGCGACGCGAGATCGACGCCAGGGTTCCTGCCCGCGCGACGGCTTCGCTGGCCGGGCTGCACGTGCTGTGCATCGACAACGACGCCCGTATCCTCGAAGGCATGCGGCTCCTGCTCGAAGGCTGGGGTTGCAACGTCGACACCGTGTCCAGTTCAAAGGATCTGGAGACCGCGAAGATACACCGCCCGGACATCGTCCTTGCCGACTACCATCTCGACGGCGAAACCGGCCTCGATATCATCGTCAGGCTGCGCGCGATCCATGGCGACACCCTGCCGGCCGTGCTGGTCACCGCAGACCGCTCCAATGAGGTGCGCACGGCCGCCGGCGGGCTCGAGATTGCGGTGATCAACAAACCGCTCAAACCAGCGGTGCTGCGCTCCATGATGGCCAGGGTCAGGCCGCTGGCACCGGCGGCCGAATAGCATCAAGGGCGCCCGGTCTCAGCCCTAGTGTCCGAGGGGGAGTCCTAAGCCGGTCCGTCGACCATCTGGGAACTGCGGAACCGAGGCCGTCCGGCATTGCCCGCCACAGGCGGACGATGCTCGCGAAAGGCCATTGCAAGCGTCCTCAGCGCCTCGCGGGACTTGGCGTCCGTCAGCGTCGAAAGCAGCACGATCTCGGAAGGCGGCAGCGCCGGCAGCCCGAATTTCCGGCTGACCTCGATGGTGCCGGACGGGGCAAGCCGGCAGGAAAATACCGAGGCTGCGAGGCCGGCCGAGACGGCTTCGGCAACGGCGAAGGAGCCGCAGCCGAGGAACACCTCCGTCCACGGTATTCCGACAGCGTCGAGCGCGCGGGTGGTGATGTTACGAATACCGCAGGATGGCGAGGATGCCGCCAGGCGCAGCGGCTCGTCGGCCCGGTGGACGAAGTCGGGCGCGGCGTACCAGCCGAAATGTTCGGGCGCCAGCACTTCACCATCGCGCCGGTCGTCCTCCCGGCGGATGATCGCCGCGTCGATCTCACCGCGATCGAAAGCGTCCAGCAGGTCGCGCGAATCATCGAGCCGCACTTCGATGGTGAGCGCCGGGTCATGCGCATTGAGCCGCGCCAGCAATGTCGGGACTTCCGCGCCCCCGACATGGG
>NZ_RZOM01000415.1:0-4902 GCF_003999175.1 Mesorhizobium sp. M7A.F.Ca.ET.027.03.2.1
GTCTTGGTGTCCTGACCCTGCAGCAGGCGCTTTTCCGCTTCGCGCACGGCGCGCATGACCGGCGTCTTGCCGTCGCGATCCTTGTAGACGCCGACACCGAGATCGACCTTGTCTGGACGCGGATCGGCTCGATAAAGGCCGATCAGGGCGAGGATCTTGTCGGCGGGGGCGGGCTGCAGGGCTTCAAACATCGCTAGGGCTCCAATGGCGGCGGAGTGATACGCAAATCGGTCGTGTTTCGCCAGCGGTTTTAGCTAGGTGCTCCAGCCTGAGACGGGGTGCCGGGAAGCCTGCCCTGCCTGCTCCTTTCAGCTTTGCCTCGGCCAGCGGTCAGCCCCCGCCGTGTTTCCCAGCCTGCCGCAACGGATAGGCGATCGCGCCCAGCACCATCAAGGCCAGCCCGAACCATGTCAGGGCATAGACCAGATGGTTGTTGTGGAACGAAACGACCGTCAGGCCGCCGACCGGCCACCCTCCCGGATTGGGCGTGGCATCGGCATCGATGAAATAAGGAGCGACCTGCCCGAGGCCTTGCGTCGAGGCGATCGCCTGCACATCGCGCGAATACCAGCGGTTGGCGGCCGGATCGTTGTTACGCAGGAAGCCGCCTTTCGGTTCGGTCAGGCGCAGCAGGCCGCGAATTCCGGTGTGATCGCCCGAGGGCTTGCCTGCGAGGCGGGTTGCCGGATCGCGCTTGTCCGTCGGCACGAAGCCCCTGTTCACCAGAATCGTGAAGCCATCATCCGCTCGGAACGGCGCCATTACCCAGAAACCACCGCCGCGATCGGTGACCGCCTGGACCAGGGTCTCGCGATCACCGAGAAACCGGCCCGTGACGGCAAGCTGGCGATACTCATCATCCCTGGCGTTGATCTCTGGCCAGGCCGAAGGCGCCGGGGCGGCCACAGGTACGGCCTTGAGACGCTGGTCGACACGCTCGATCAGGTCGAGCTTCCAGACGCGGCGCTCCAGCTGCCAGATACCGAGCGCCGAGAACCCTGCGACGCCGATGGCACCGCAAAGGCAAAGCACCAACAGCGTCCATGGTGAACGCATAACCCTTTGGCCGTCGCCTGTATTCGAATGCGGTGTCGTCCGCGCCTGTTCATCCAAAGCCAGGTCCCTCTCTCAGGGTATCTGACTCATGTCATGGCCGGGCATCATGTTGGCGTTCAGATGGTACATGACCCAGAGCGAGCCCGTCAGCGCGATCACCACCAGGATGAGGGTGAAGATCAGGGCCATCATGGTCCAGCCGCTCTCCGACCTGGTGTTCATATGCAGAAAGAACACCATGTGGACGATGATTTGCACGACGGCGAAGGCCATGATGGCAATCGCCGAAGCCATCTGATTGCCGAGTGGGTTGGTCATGACCAGCCAGAAGGGAATGGCGGTCAGCACGACGGACAGGCCGAAGCCTGTCAGATAGCCGCGCAGCGAGCCGTGATCGAGGCCGTGACGCGCGTGGCTCTGGTCGCTGGTGTCTGTGTGGTGGCCGACGCTCATCGCAACATTCCCATCAGATAAACGAAGGTGAAGACGCCGATCCAGATGACGTCGAGGAAGTGCCAGAACATGCTCAGGCACATCAGGCGCCGCTGGTTCGCGGCGATCAGCCCGTGCCTGGAGACCTGCACCATCAGCACCACCAGCCAGACCAGGCCGAAGGTGACGTGCAGGCCGTGCGTTCCGACCAGCGTGAAGAACGACGACAGGAAGCCGCTGCGCTGCGGCGTCGCCCCCTCGTGGATGAAATGGGCGAATTCGTAGAGTTCGATGCAGAGAAAGGCGAGGCCGAACAGGCCAGTGATCACCAGCCACACCTGCATGGGCTTCACCCGTCCCTTCGCCATCTCCAGCATCGCGAAGCCGTAGGTGATGGAGGACAGGAGCAGCATGGTGGTGTTGAGCGCGACCAGCGGAAGATCGAACAGATCCTTCGGCGCGGGTCCGGCCGCGTAATTGCCACCGAGCACGCCGTAGACCGCGAACAGCATCGCGAAGATGAGGCAGTCGCTCATCAGGTAGATCCAGAAGCCGAGCATGGTGCTGCTGCCGCTCTCGGCATGGCCGTGGTCGTCTTCCAGGTGGAAGACCGTGTCGTCGATCACCGTGTCGGCGTGTGCCATGGTGCTTATCCCGCCTGGCTGGTGGCTGCGAGCAGGCGTGTCCGCTCGTCCTCGACGCGGGTGACGTCACTGGACGGAATGTGGAAGTCCCGGTCGTAGTTGAAGGTATGCGCGATGGCGTAGCCGATCAGGGCGACGAAGCTGACGATCGCCAGCCACCAGATGTACCAGATGAGCGCCATGGCAAGCACCACGCTCAACCCGGCCAGGACGACGCCGGCTCCGGTGTTGCGCGGCATGTGGATGTCGCGGAAGCTCGTCAACGGACGCTGGTAGCCGCGATTCTTCATGTCCGCCCAGGCGTCGAGATCGTGGACGACGGGCGTGAAGGCGAAATTGTAGGCCGGGGGCGGCGACGAGGTTGCCCATTCGAGGGTGCGCCCGTCCCACGGATCGCCGGTATCGTCGCGAAGCTGCTCGCGCCGGCGCACGCTGACGAAGATCTGGATGAGGAAGGACAGGATCCCAAGCAGGATCAGGAAGGCGCCGAAGGCGGCGATAATGAACCAGATCTGCAGCGAGGGATCCTCAAAGGTGCGCAGCCGGCGCGTTACGCCCATCAAGCCGAGGATGTAGAGCGGCATGAAGGCGAACCAGAAGCCGACCACCCAGAACCAGAACGACATCTTTCCCCAGAACGGATCAAGCCGGAAGCCGAATGCCTTGGGGAACCAGTAGCTGATGCCGGCAAACAGGCCGAACAGCACGCCGCCGATGATGACGTTGTGGAAATGCGCGACCAGGAACAGGCTGTTGTGGAGCACGAAGTCGGCCGGCGGAACCGCGAGCAGCACGCCGGTCATGCCGCCGACAGTGAAGGTCAGCATGAAGGCGACCGTCCACATCATAGGCAGTTCGAAGCGGATGCGGCCGCGGTACATGGTGAACAGCCAGTTGAATATCTTGGCGCCTGTCGGGATCGAAATGATCATCGTTGTGATGCCGAAGAACGAGTTGACGCTCGCTCCCGATCCCATGGTGAAGAAGTGATGCAGCCAGACCAGGTAGGACAGGATGGTGATGACGACTGTCGCGTAGACCATCGACGTGTAGCCGAAGAGCCGCTTGCCGCAGAAGGCCGAGGTCACTTCGGAAAATATGCCGAAGGCCGGCAGGATCAGGATGTAGACCTCGGGGTGGCCCCAGATCCAGATCAGGTTCACGTACATCATCGGATTGCCGCCGAAGTCGTTCGTGAAGAAGTTGGTGCCGACATAGCGGTCGAGAGCCAGCAGGGCCAGCACCGCCGTCAGCACCGGGAAGGCGGCGACGATGAGCACATTGGTGCAAAGCGCGGTCCAGGTGAAGATCGGCATTCTCATCATGGTCATGCCAGGCGCGCGCATCTTGACGATGGTGCAGACCAGGTTCACGCCCGACAGCAGCGTGCCGACGCCCGCCACCTGCAGGGCCCAGATATAATAATCGACACCGACGTCGGGACTGTAGCCGATGCCCGACAGCGGCGGATAGGCAAGCCAGCCGGTGCGCGCGAATTCGCCGACGAACAGCGACATCATGACGATGACCGCGCCGCCGACCGTCATCCAGAAGCTGAAATTGTTGAGGAACGGAAACGACACGTCGCGCGCGCCGATCTGCAGCGGGACGACGAAATTCATCAGGCCCGTCACCAGCGGCATCGCCACGAAGAAGATCATGATCACGCCGTGCGCGGTGAAGATCTGGTCGTAGTGATGCGAATTGAGATAGCCTTCCGAACCGCCGAAGGCCATCGCCTGCTGGAGCCGCATCATGATGGCGTCGCTGAAGCCGCGCAGCAGCATGACGATGCCGAGCACCATGTACATCACGCCGATGCGCTTGTGGTCGACGCTGGTGAACCATTCGCGCCACAGATAGCCCCAGAGCTTGAAATAGGTCAGCGCGCCGACGAGTGCCACGCCGCCCAGCGCGACGACCATGAAGGTCGCGACCACGATGGGTTCGTGCAGCGGCAGCGACTCGAGCGTAAGCCGGCCGAAGATCGCCTTGAGAAAAGCAGGATTGTCGAACATGTCTTGCGTGGCGCCTTAGGAGTTGAAGGGCGACCGAAGCGTGCCGGTTGCGGAAGGTGACGGCAGTCGGATCGACAGGGGCAGTGGCCGTTGCAGACCGGCGCCGACTATCGGCGTCGAGATCATCGGCGTGGCGGATTGATCGGCCTTCGAAGCCGCCAGTGCTTCTTCGGTCGTGCATATACTGGCGACATAGGATGGGGCAGGGCCGAATATCGTGCCGCGCCGGGCGAACTTGTCATACAGCAGCGGCAGGGTGTTGCGGATGCCGGCCATTCCCAGACCGCCCTTGGCATCGATCTGCGACATCTCGCTCATGCACATCTTGCCGGGCTCGACGCACAGGTTGAGGATCGCCTTGTAGAGATCGGCATCCACCGCCGCATAGTGGCGCACGGGTTGGTTCTCGCTGGGCTGTTCGAGTTCCAGATAGCCGTTTCGGTCGAGCTTGCCGCCGCCGTCCTTTGCCTTCGCGATCCATGCCTGGAAACCGGCATCGTCCAGGCCGTGGAACGCGAAGCGCATTCCCGAGAAGCCGGCGCCGCTGTAGTTGGCGGAGAACCCTTCATAGTCGCCGGACTTGTTTATGACGGCGTGTAGCCTGGTTTCCATACCCGGCATTGCATAGATCTGGCCGGCCAGTGCTGGAATGTAGAAGGAGTTCATCACCGATGCGGAGGTGATGCGAAAGCTGATCGGCCGGTCGACCGGCGCAGCCAGTTCGTTGACCATGGCCACGCCGTATTCGGGAT
>NZ_RZOM01000416.1:0-4898 GCF_003999175.1 Mesorhizobium sp. M7A.F.Ca.ET.027.03.2.1
GCTGCCGCGCGTGGCCGAACCGGGCGAAGTCACCGGCGCCCTCACCGCGGAAGCCGGAGAACTGTTCGGCTTGCCGCGCGATGTGGCCGTCGTCGCCGGCACCACGGATGGCTGCGCCTCGTTCCTGGCGACCGGTGCTGCCGCGATCGGCGACGGCGTCACTGCGCTGGGATCCTCGCTGACCATCAAGATCCTGTCCGACCGGCCGATTTCGGCGTCGCGCTTCGGCATCTACAGCCACCGGCTCGGCAACGCCTGGCTGGCAGGCGGTGCGTCGAATTCCGGCGGCAAGGTGCTGGCTCAGCATTTTCCGCTCGCCCGTATCATCGAACTCAGCGCGACAATCGACCCGGAGACCGACACCGGCCTCGATTACTATCCGCTTCCCGCCACGGGCGAACGATTTCCGATCGCCGATCCGGCGCTGCCGCCTCGCCTTGCGCCCCGGCCGGCGGATGACGCCGATTATCTGAAAGCGATGTTCGAAGGCATCGCCGCGATCGAAGCGCTCGGCTATGACAGGCTTGCCGAACTCGGCGCGCCCGCGCTGATATCGGTCAGGAGCGTCGGAGGCGGGGCGGCGAACCCGGCCTGGACGGCAATCCGGCGGCGCAGGCTCGGCGTCGATTTCCTGCCCGCGCTTTCCGACGAGGCCGCCGCCGGCACGGCGCGGCTGGCGCTGATGGGTGCAAGCCGGGCAGGACTCCTATGAGCGCCAAAACGATCGAACGTCTCGACGGCATCGGGCCGCTGGCGGAGCGCTATAATGTGTTCCTGCTCGACCAGTTCGGCGTGCTGCATGACGGCACACGGCCCTATCCAGGCGCGGTGGCAGCGCTGTCGGCGCTGAAGCGCGCCGGCAAGACCGTGGTGCTGGTTTCGAACTCCGGCAGGCGGGCACGACCCAATGAAAGCCGGCTCATGAAACTCGGCTTCGAAGCGGGAAGCTGGGATCATTTCGTTTCTTCCGGCGAGGTGGCGTGGCGATCCTTCAGGCAGATGGCGATTTCGGGGAAGCTGCGCCCAGGGACAAAATGTCTGCTGATCAGCCGTGAAGCTGACCGCTCCGCGATCGAGGGCCTGCCTTTTGTGCTGACCGGGTCCGGCGATGAGGCCGAACTGGTGCTGATCGCGGCCAGCGAGGGTGACCGCTTTGACCTCGACCATTATCGCAGGCTGTTCGCGCCGGCTGCAGAGCGGCGGGTGCCGTGTTTCTGCACCAATCCCGACATCGTCATGCTGACGGCCGTTGGCCCTCGCTTCGGCGCCGGCCGTCTGGCCGATCTCTATGAAAGCCTGGGCGGCAGCGTTACCCGTATCGGCAAGCCCGACAAGGCGATTTTCGAAGCCGCGCTGGCGCTGGCCGGCGAGCCGGACCGTGGCACCGTGGTCTGCGTCGGCGACAGCGTCGAACACGATATATCGGGGGGGAACAGCACCGGCATCGCCACCGCGCTGGTGCTGAGCGGAATACTGGCGGACACACCGGATCTCGCCGCTGTTTTCGACGAACAACAGGCCTGGCCGGACTACATCACGGACAGTTTCAGCTTCCGCTGACCGCTTCCAGCATGCGGCGCGCGCTCTCCTCGTCGGTGATCAGGATGGTTGGGGCGATGAGGGTCATGGCGCCGAGCAGCGCTTCGGTTTTCTCCTCGCCACCGGAGGTGAGGATACGGATCGGCGCCTTGCGCAGACGGTCGACATCCACGGACATCACGTGGCTGTTGACGGGATGGTCGACCAGATCGCCGTTGCGGTCGAAGAAATGGAACAGGAGGTCACCCACGGCGCCACGCGCAAGCAGGGCCTCCCGATCCGCCTCCTTGAGGAAACCGCCACGAGAGAAGGTGGTGGCCGAGGCGATCCCGCCGACGCTCAGCAGAACGGCATCGAGCACGTCGGCCATTTCGAAAATCTCCTGCAGGCCGCAGCGCTCGATCAGTGCGATCTTGGTCTCGACGCTGTCGACGACGGCTGGTGTCGGCATCAGATAGCCGTCGCCCTGGAATATCTGAGCGAAGCGCCAGGCGAACTCGGCTGGGTTTACCCGGCGCACGACGCCGACACCGCCAAGCAGCGAAATCACCTTGAAATCGGTGAGCGACTTGGCGCTGATGAAGGGCAGGCTCGAGAACAGCGTCTGCCCCCAGCCGACGCCGACCCGCATCCCGGACTTCATCGTGTCCGACAGGAAACTGCCGGTCTTGGCGCTGATCGCCGGTATCGGATCGGCATCGGGTGCCGAAAGCGGCGCCACCAGCGCCTGCTGCAGCCCGAACGTCTTCTCCAGCGCGCGCTCAAGCCGCACAATTTCCGACAATTCGCTCTCGATGGTGATCTTCACTTCGTTGCGCGCCCGGGCATCCGCCAGCATGCGCACGATGGTGACGCGACCGACGCCGAGCACGTCGGCGATCTCGTTCTGCGTCATCTGTTCGACGAAATACATCCAGGCGGCGCGAATCCTGAGGCGATCCGTCCGGCTTTCGCTGGCGACCTGCTCGGTTGCCTCGCCTCGACCGTCTTCGCTTTCGCCCTGTCGTCGTCTGCCCAAGTCTGTCTCTCCCCTGCGGCGACGGACGAGCGCGCTGCCGCCGATTCTCCATGCTGGTCTAGTATCGCCTATTGATCTACCAATCGATAGGAACAATGTAGAGAGTGGCGGCTGCCCCGCTTGGCGGCTATCCGCAGCAAATTTCAAGGCGATCCGCGATGCTCCGACAAATCTCCGAAGATGTCCGCGTCAATCTGAAGGACCGGCTGCGGGAAGTCCGCGAAATCATCCGCCAGAGCCGCCATGACGGCAGCGGCGATGCCAGCATCCTGCGCGAAGCAACCAGCCATCTGCCGCCGTTTCCGGGCAAGGGCATCGAAGGCCTGCTCAGCCATGCCGCGAGTGCCGTCGACGAGGCGCTGTCGATCGCTGAAGCTTTCGTCCCGCATGAGCGCCCGATCAAGGTGGACGGCACGACGGTAAAGGGCCTCGGCACCTATTTCCCGATCGGCAATGAGGACCGCCAGCTGAGCGCCGAGCGCCTGTTCCGGCGCGATATGTATTATCTGACCAAGGCGGTGCTTGCCGGCCTGAACATCGACAATGCCCGCATCCACGAAGCCGATTTCGCGGCCGTCCATGCCACGATGCGCAAGCGGCATGGCGACCTCCTGGCCGCCTTGGCCGCGCCAGGCGCCGGACTGCAGGCAATCGCTGCGACCTGTTCGGCGCTGCTGGTCGAGTGCCTCAGCCAGCGTCCGGTTCGCTTTGCCGAGACCGTGCCGGAAACGCCGGCCGCGATTGCCGGCCGGGCGCTCGACATAAGCTGCCTGGCGCCGCTCGCTTTGGCCTGCGGCCTGGCGACCACCGGCAGCGACGGTGCGCCGGAGCCGGATATGCTGGAGATCGCGATCCTGGCGGCGGATATTCGCCACGACCGCATCGTTCAGGCCTGCGCCAAGGCAAACCCGATCGCTGAACTGACACCGGTGTTCGCCACCTTGCTTGCCCATCTGCCGTAATTAGCCGGTCTGGGCTAGCCTTCAGCGGCCATGGCCATGATCGCTTTCTTGGCGCGCTGGATGGAAGCCGGGCTCATCGAGAGTTCGGTCAGTCCCATCTTCACGAAGGTCGCAATGAGATCGGGACGGCCGGCCGCCTCACCGCACATGCCGACCATGATACCGGCGGCGACGCCGGCTTTTGCCGTTATTTCGATCGCCGACATGACGGCTGGATTGGTGACATCGTTGAGCCTGGCGACGGTCGGATTGAGCCGGTCGGCGGCCATGATGTACTGGGTCAGATCGTTGGTGCCGATCGAGAAGAAAGCAACCTCCTTGGCCAACGTCGGGGCGATCAGCACGGCGGCCGGGGTTTCGATCATGACGCCGAGATCGAATGACGCGTGCGGCACGCCTTCGGCCTTCAGCTCGGCCGTGCATTCGTCAACCAGCACGCGCGTCTGCCTGACCTCTGAGATGTCGGACACCATCGGCAGCATCACCTTGATGTTGCCGTGCACGGCGGCGCGCAGCAGCGCCCGCAGTTGGCGCTTGAAGATGTCGGGCCGGTCGAGACACATGCGGATGCCGCGCCAGCCGAGGAAGGGGTTTTCCTCGTCGGGAAATTCGATGCCGGCAATCGGCTTGTCACCGCCGATGTCGAGCGTGCGCACAATGACCGGATAAGGCGCAAAAGCCTTGGCCAGCGCCGCATAGGTCTCGGCCTGCATGTCTTCCGAGGGCAGATGCATATGGCGCATGAACAAAAGCTCGGTGCGGAACAGGCCGATGCCCATGGCACCAGCCTCTTGCGCCGCTTCGATTTCCTCAAGTGAGCCGATATTGGCCGCGACCTCGATGATCCTGCCGTCGGCAAGCTTCGGCGTCACCGTCTTGAAGATGGTCAGTCCGGCGCGCTCCTTTGCCGCCGCTTCGACGCGGCCGGCGAAATCGGCGCGGGTCGCCTCGTCGGGGTCGATGATCACATGGCCGGCATTGCCATCGAGCGCGACCTCTCGCGCGGTGCGCAAGGCATTGACTTGGCCGCCGAGGCCGAGCACTGCCGGAATGCCGTGCGAGCGCGCGATGATGGCGATGTGCGAGGTGGCGCCGCCATGGCCGCACACCACGCCGCCGATACGCTTCAGCGGCGCGCGTGCCAGATCCCAGGCACCGATGTCGTCGGCGATCAGGATAGCGCCTTCGGGGATGTTTTCGAGGCTGATATCGTCCTGCCCCAGCAACACGAGGCAGATCTGCCGCCCGACCGCATGAACGTCGTCCGCCCGCGCGTTGAGATAGTGATCGTCGACCGCGCTGAATTCGGCGGCAATGTTGGATGCGGCGGTGATGACGGCGGAGACCGCGTCATTGCCGCCCTTGATCAGGCCCTCGGC
>NZ_RZOM01000417.1:0-4896 GCF_003999175.1 Mesorhizobium sp. M7A.F.Ca.ET.027.03.2.1
GGCTAGGCATGCGCATCCTGCGGGCAGCCGAATACCGGTCGATGCCGTGGAAGAACGGCGGCGGCGTGACGACGGAAATCGCCGTTTCGCCCTCGGGTGCCGGTCTCGACGACTTCGACTGGCGCGTCTCGATGGCGCGCGTCGAATTGAGCGGTCCTTTCTCGCAATTTGCCGGGATCGATCGCACCCTTGCCGTGCTCGAAGGCGAGGGCATCGTCCTCGAGATTGCCGGCCGCCGGCCGACATCCATAAACAGGACGACTGCCCTGTTTTCTTTCCCTGCCGACGTGCAGACCTCGGCCGCGCTGATCGGCGGACCGATCACCGATCTCAATGTTATGACCCGCCGAAGCCGGATGACGCATTCGGTCGAACGCCTGGTGATTTCGGCCCCCGTGGAAATCCGGACTGAAGCCGGCACAACGCTCATCCTGTGCTTGGACGGCGACGTCAGCGTGCCCGCCGCTGACCCGGTTCGCCTGGGGCCGCTGGACACGCTGCTGTCCGGTCCGGTCAGCACCGGCCTGCTTGTCCAACCCGCCCATGAGGCAACGCTGTTCGTGATCCGGATCGGCGCCATTGCCGGCAACGATTAACGCTTGTTTCCAAACATGATCGCGGCACCGGCGAAATATAGCGTAAGCTGCTGGCGGCATCACGAAAAAGCCTGAATCCTCTCCGCCGATCTGGCTGGCGGGAAGTGGGGTGCTTGTCTTTGAGTTTTGCTGAGAGACGACGCCCTGTCGCGGTGCGGAAACAAACTTTCGGCAAGTGGGGTTTATGCAACCAATTGCATTTGAACCGGTTTTAGGGCCATTGCCGTGGCGGTGACGCCGCTCAGTGCCCGCTTACGGAATTTTCAATGAATATTCAGACGACTCCTGCCCAAATCGAGAAGACAAGCGCGAGCTTCCCGGCCATCACGGAAGAGCCGATCCGCTCCAATTACCTGCCCGAAGAGCGCCTTCGGCTGCTCGGCGAAAGCCTGGCAAAAGGCGACCTCACCGATCTGTTCGGCCTGACGCCCTTCGATTTTCAGGCGCGTGTCCGCGACAGCGCCAAGAAGATTTTGGAAGTCTACCGGTCGACCAATGCGGCGCAGGCGAGGGGCGAGACGATCACGCCGGCGGCACAATGGCTGCTCGACAACAATTACCTGGTCGAAGAGACCATTTTCCAAGTCAAGCGCGACCTGCCGCGCCGGTTCTATCGTCAGTTGCCGACGCTGAAACTGCCTGACAACGGCACTGTGCCGCGCGCGCTGGCGCTGGCCTGGACCTATGTGGCGCATTCGGACAGTTCCGTTTCGGCGACGATGTTCAAATCCATCGTCCAGGGTTTTCAGTCGGTCGAGCCGCTGAAGATCGGCGAACTCTGGGCGCTGCCTTCGCTGTTGCGCTTCGTCCTGATCGAAAATCTCCGCCGGCTGGCCGTCCGGGTCAATCGCACCCGCCATATGCGCCAGATCGCCAACGATGTGGCCGACAAGGTACTGGCTACCGACGACAGCGCCGACCGGCAGTCGATCCTGTCCAACTTCAGCGCCCACGCGCAGGACACCACCTTCGCCACCCAGTTGCTCTATCGCTTGCGCGATGGATCGCAGAATGCCGGCAAGGCTCTGGAATGGCTGGAAGGCGAGCTCGAAAAGACCGGCTCCGATGCCGAGGAAATCATCATTTCCGAACATCACACGCTGTCCAGCGGCAATGTGACGACGGGCAACATCATCCGCGGCCTGCGCCTCATCAACGACGTCGACTGGACGGTTTGGTTCGAAGGCGTCAGCCGCATCGACACCGTGCTGCGCGAGCGCACCGATTTCGCCGCGCTCGACTTCTTCTCGCGCGATCAGTACCGGACCGCGATCGAGGAATTGGCGCGCCGCTCGAACCTTTCGGAATATCGCGTTGCCGAGATGGCCATCGAGTTGGCCGGCCACGCCGCCAGCGATGGTGACGGCGACGTCGTTTTAACCGGGTCCGCCCACACCGATGTCGGCTTCTTTCTCGTCGGCCCACGCCGGCTGGAGCTGGAGAAGGCGATCGGCTATCGGCCCACCATCAGCCAGACAGTCAAGCGTGCCTTCCGCAAGACCGGGTGGCTCGGCATCGTCGTACCGGTGTTTGCGCTGACGGCCCTGCTTCTCGTCCTCTCCGGCAACGCGCTTGCCAATCTCGGCCTGTCGGTGCCCTCGATCGTCCTGATGTTGGCGCTTTTTGCCGTGCCGGCCAGCGAGGGCGCGCTCGCCTTCTTCAACACGGTCGTATCGCTGTTCCTGAAACCGACGCGTCTCGTCGGCTACGATTACCGACACGGCGTTCCGCCCGAGGCTCGCACGCTGGTGGTGGTGCCGTCGCTGATCGGCTCGCGCGACGATGTCGAGGAAAACATCCGCAATATCGAGGTGCATCATCTCGCCAACACTGCCGATGAAATCCATTTCGCGCTGCTGTCGGACTGGCCAGACTCGAAGACCGAGATCGATGCGGCGGACACCGAAATTCTCGAATTCGCCCGTACCGAAATCGCCCGTCTCAACGCCCGCTATCCCTCCGAAGGCGCGCCGCGTTTCTACATCCTGCACCGGCGCCGGCTCTTCAATGCGGCGCAAGGGGCCTGGATGGGCTGGGAGCGCAAGCGCGGCAAGCTGCACGAGCTCGACCTTCTGCTGCGCGGCGACAGCGACACCACGTTCCTGCCGCTCGACGTGCCGCTGCCGGAGAACGTCGTCCATGTGATGACGCTCGATGCCGACACGCGCACCACCCGTGACGCGGTCGCCACCCTCGTAGGCAAGCTCTGCCACCCGCTCAACCGGCCGCATTTCGATGCCAGCAAGCGCGTCGTCACGGCCGGCTACGCGATCCTGCAGCCGCGCATCACCGCGTCGCTGACATCAGGCGACGATGCGTCGTTCTTCCAGCGGGTGTTTTCGGCCAATCGCGGCCTCGACCCTTATGTCTTTGCCGTGTCCGATCTCTACCAGGACGTCTTCGGCGACGGGTCCTTCACCGGCAAGGGCCTCTATCACGTCGACGCCTTCGAGGCCGCCCTGCAGGGCCGCATCGAGGAAAACACCATCCTCAGCCATGATCTGCTGGAAGGCGCGCTGGCGCGCGCGGCGCTGGTCACCGACGTCGAACTGGTTGAGGACTATCCGACCCGCTACTCGGTCGACGCCTCGCGCCACCATCGCTGGGCGCGCGGCGACTGGCAGTTGCTCGGCTTCATGCTCGATCCGCGCTCCGGCGTGCCGGCGCTGTCGCGCTGGAAGATGATCGACAATCTGCGCCGCTCGCTGACGCCGATCTTCTGGGTGATGGCGGCGATCGCCGGCTGGACGCTGCTGCCCTTCACGCAGGCTGCGCAATGGCAGGCCCTGCTGATCCTCAGCCTGTTCATGGCGCCGACATTCGACATCGTCAACGCCATCCTGCCCAAGAGCGGCGACCAGACGCCACGCGGTCATTTCTCGGCCCTGGCGCGCGACGTCGCCTTCGGCACCGCCATGGTGGCGCTGAAGATCGTGCTGATGGCGCACAATGCCTGGATGATGGGCGATGCCATCGTGCGTACGCTCTACCGGCTGTTCGTCAGCCGCCAGAACCTTTTGGAATGGCGCACCGCCTCGCAGGCGCACAAGGCGGGCGACAACGATGTCGGGTCGTATTACGGCATGATGTATGGCGCCGTGATCATCGGCTTCGTCGGTCTTGCCATTCCGGTGTTGGCCGATTCGACCGGCGCCTTCGTCGCCTTCTTCTTCGCCCTGTTCTGGATTGGCTCGCCGGCCATCGCCAGCTGGATCAGCCGTTCGGCTGAAACCGAGGATCGGCTGCGCATATCGCAGGCCGACATCCATACGTTGCGCACGGTGGCGCGGCGCACGTGGCACTATTTCGAAAGCTTCGTGACGGCAGAACATCACCATCTGCCGCCGGACAATTTTCAGGAAAGCCCGGCGCCGGTGGTGGCGCCACGCACCTCGCCGACCAACATCGGCGTCTACCTGTTGTCCGTCGTTTCCGCCCGCGACTTCGGCTGGATCAGCCTGTCCGACGCCATCACCCGCATCGACGCCACCATGGCGACGATCGAGGGCATGCCGCGTGAGCGCGGTCACCTCTTCAACTGGTACGACACGACGACACTGAAGCCGCTCTATCCGCTTTACATCTCGGCTGTCGACAGCGGCAATCTCGCTGGCCATCTGGTGGCGGTGGCGGCGGCCTGCGCCGAATGGGCCGAAGCGCCTTCCGTCCATCTCCAGGGTGATTTCGAAGGCATCCTCGACACGGTCACCATCCTCAGCGAAAGCCTCGATGATCTGCCCGACGACCGCCGTCAGTTGCGCCCGCTGCGCCAGCGTCTCGCCGACCGCCTCGACGGCATGCGGCGCGCTGTCGACACGATCAAGGCGCAGCCCGAAATGGCGTCGATCCGCACCATCAACCTGGCTGTGCTGGCCGGCGAGATCCGCAAATTGGCCACCGCCATCCATACCGAGGCGGTGTCGCCCCAGAGCGACGTCATCGTCGACTGGGCCGCAAGGCTGGAAGCCACCTGCGAAGCGCACGTCCATGACGCGCACAGCGACGACAATGCCGTCGAGGCGCTGCGTGCCAAGCTGCTCACCTTGCGCGAGCGCACGCGCCGTTACGCCTTCGAGATGGATTTCTCCTTCCTGATGCGGCCGGAGCGCAAGCTGTTGTCGATCGGCTACCGGGTCGAGGAACACCAGCTCGACGAGAGCTGCTACGACCTTCTGGCTTCCGAAGCGCGGCTGACCAGCCTGTTCGCCATCGCCAAGGGCGACCTGCCGACCGAGCACTGGTTCCGGCTTGGCCGGCCGATCGTCGAAATCGGTTTCCAGGGCGCCTTGATGTCCTGGTC
>NZ_RZOM01000418.1:0-4884 GCF_003999175.1 Mesorhizobium sp. M7A.F.Ca.ET.027.03.2.1
ACCTTCGACAACAAGGAAGTCGGCCGCATGCAGGCCCGCGAAGTGTTCAAGGTCAAGCCGGAAGGCAACTACGTCTTCATCAAGGGCTCCGGTGCCGATCCCAATGCCGACTTCCTGTTCTCGGGCTCGATGGAAGTGCTCAAGGAAGCCATCGACAGCGGCAAGATCAAGAATGTCGGCGAAGCCTACACGGATGGCTGGCTGCCCGCTAACGCCCAGAAGAACATGGAACAGTTCCTGACCGCCAACGACAACAAGGTCGACGCGGTGGTCGCGGCCAATGACGGCACTGCCGGTGGCGTCGTCGCGGCGCTGACGGCTCAAGGCTTGGCCGGCACCGTGCCGGTCTCGGGTCAGGACGGCGACCACGCCGCGCTGAACCGCATCGCCCTCGGCACGCAAACCGTGTCGGTGTGGAAGGACGCGCGGGAGCTCGGCAAGAATGCCGCCGAGATCGCCTCGCAACTGGCCGACGGCAAGAAGACGAGCGACATCGCCGGCGCCAAGGACTTCACGACGCCGGGCGGCAACACCGTCAAGTCGCTGTTCCTGACCCCGGTTGCCATCACCAAGGACAATCTCAACGTCGTCATCGACGCCGGCTGGATCAAGAAGGACGAAGTCTGCGCGGGTGTCGCCGCCGGCACCGTGGCGGCCTGCAACTGATCCGTACCACTTTGAAATATCTGAACGCCGCGGCCCAAAAGCCGCGGCGTTTTCTCAAAGAATTCTGTTTCCGCATCATGCGGATAGCTTCTAGGCTGGGCTCCGGCATGCGCGTCAGACGGCCAGCCGGTGGGAGGAAACCATGACCGATACGACGTCAAACCCGCAGACCGATACGGCGCGCGCGTCGGAACTCGGCGCCGTCGCCCGGTTCCTGAAGGCGACCGAGATCGACACCCGCATGCTCGGCATGATCGGCGCGCTGCTGGTCATCTGGATTGGGCTGCATGTCATTTCCAGCCTGCGCCTTGGCGTCAATCCGCTCGATTTCGACAGCCGCACCTTTCTCACGCCGCGCAATCTGTGGAACCTGTCGGTGCAGACATCCGCGGTTGCCATCATGGCCTGCGGCATGGTGCTGGTCATCGTCATGCGCAACATCGACCTGTCGGTCGGTTCCGCCGAGGGCCTGATCGGCATGGTGATGGGATTTGCCCAGGTGCATTTCCTGGTGCGCTTTGTCGGGCTCGAACTCGGCAACCCGTGGATCTGGGTCCTGGCACTGGTCATCGGCCTGGCGCTCGGCCTGTTGATCGGCGCTTTTCAAGGCTTCGTCATCGCCTATCTCGAAGTGCCCGCCTTTATCGTGACGCTGGGTGGCCTGCTGGTCTGGCGCGGTGCCGCCTGGTGGGTCACTTCAGGCCAGACCGTGGCGCCGCTTAACGCCACTTTTCAGCTGATGGGCGGTGGGCCGGCGGGATCGATCGGCGCGACCTGGAGCTGGGTCGTTGGGATCGTCGCCTGCCTCGCCGTGGTGTTTGGGCTGTTCAACGGGCGGGTGCAGCGCAAGCGTTTCCGGTTTCCGCTACGTCCGATCTGGGCCGAGGCGCTGCTTGGAGTCGTCACCTGCGGCGCCATCATGGGTGCGGTCTGGCTCGCCAACTCCTACCCCTGGCCGATCGGCATCGTGAACAGATATGCGGCCGCCAACAACATCACCGTTCCCGAAGGCGGCCTGTTCATCGCCCACGGTATCGCCATACCGGTGCTGATGGCTGTCGCCGTCGGGCTGGTCATGACCTTCATCACCAACCGCACCCGTTTCGGCCGCTATGTGTTCGCCATCGGCGGCAATCCCGAGGCGGCTAATCTCGCCGGCATCAACACGCGATGGATCACCATGAAGGTGTTCATGATCATGGGCGTGCTGGCCACGATTGCCGCGGCGATCTCCTCGGCCCGGCAGAATTCGGCCACCAACGTGCTTGGAACGCTCGACGAACTGCTCGTCATTGCAGCCGCCGTGATCGGCGGCACGTCGCTTGCCGGCGGATCGGGAACGATCATCGGCGCCATGCTGGGCGCGCTGCTGATGCAGTCGCTGCAGTCCGGCATGGTGCTGCTCGGCGTCGACTCGCCGCTGCAGAGCATCGTCGTCGGGGCCGTACTGGTCATCGCCGTGTGGCTCGACACCGTCTATCGCAAGCGCGTCTAGGAGGGCATGCCATGAATGACAAGACTGCTCCTGCAGCTACCGCGCTGATCGACATGAGGAACATCTCGATCGCGTTTGGCGGCATCCGCGCCGTCGACGACGCCTCGATCGATCTTTTCCCCGGCGAGGTCGTGGCGCTGCTCGGCCACAATGGCGCCGGCAAGTCGACATTGATCAAGATCCTGTCCGGCGCCTACAAGCGCGATTCGGGCCAGATCTTCGTCAACGGCGAGGAGGCATCGATCTCCAATCCACGCGACGCCAAGAAATACGGCATCGAGACGATCTACCAGACGCTGGCGTTGGCCGACAATGTCGACGCCGCCGCCAATCTGTTCCTCGGCCGCGAGCTGATGACCGCATGGGGTACGCTCGACGACGTTGCCATGGAGGCCGAGGCGCGCAAGGTGATGGGCCGGCTCAATCCCCGCTTCCAGCGCTTCAAGGAGCCGGTGATCAAGCTGTCGGGCGGCCAGCGGCAATCGGTGGCGATCGCGCGTGCGATCCTGTTCAACGCCCGCATCCTGATCATGGACGAGCCGACGGCGGCGCTTGGTCCGCAGGAAACGGCGCAGGTCGGCGAACTGGTCAAGCAGCTCAAGTCCGATGGCATCGGCATCTTCCTGATCAGCCACGACATCCACGATGTGTTCGAGCTTGCCGACCGGGTCTGCGTCATGAAGAACGGCCAGGTCGTTGGCACCGCCCGCACCACCGATGTCACCCAGGACGAGGTGCTGGGGATGATCATTCTTGGCAAATGCCCGCCGGGCGCCATTCCAGGACCGGGCGCGCTGAAGATCGCGGCCTGAGATCAAGCCAGCTCGCGGTTGCCGGACACGTGATATGCCAGCCGTAAGGATGGCTTGGCCGTGGCATTGTGTTGGCACGGCGACTTGCCCATAAAGGTCCGATATCGCTCAGGGACCGCACGATCCGTTGAAGAAGCTTTTCCCGATCATCGCCTTTATCGCCGTCGCACTAATCAGCATGGTGATGGCAGGTTTCGCCTATTTCGCCACACAGGAAGCCGCGCGCATCAAGTTCGAGGCGACTGCCGACGACGCGCTCAACCGGATCGAGAGCCGGATCGACCTGCATCTGTCGCTGCTGCGCTCGACGCAGGCCCTGTTCGACGCCCGCAATGGCGATATTTCTCGCAATGAGTTCAAAGCGTTCTTCAACGCGCTCGATGTCGACAAGAATTTCGCCGGCTTGCGAGGCATCGGTTTCCTCAGGCTGGCAAAGACGGGCGACGAGGCGACGGTCGAACGCGATATGCTGCACGATTATGGCGTCAGTCATCCAATCTACCCGGATACCACGCAACCCTGGCGTACCCCTATCGTGCTGTTCGAACCGCTGGATCCATCCAACCAAGCCGCCATCGGCTACGACATGTTCAGCGAACCGATGCGGCGTGTGGCGATCGAAAAGGCGATGTCCGACGACCAGCAGCACGCCAGCGGGTTGGTGCAACTGGGCCAGGACACGGGCGCCTCGCAGACGTTCACCGGCTTCTTCGTTTTCGTGCGGCTCAATGTCGAAACCGCTCCCGACGTCATCAATGCTTCGAGATCCTCGACATCAGGTTTTCTCTATGCGGCCTTCCGGGCTCGCGATCTGTTCCAGACCGCGCTCAGCCGGTCGCCGCTACTGCCGGTCAACACCGAAATCTATGACGGCGATGGTGCCGTGAGCGGCGACAATCTGCTGTTCCGGTCGGAGACGCCGCCAGCTTCGACTTTCGGGGACAGGCTGCTGGTCACCCGAAAGATCATCGTCGCCGGACGGCCATGGACTGTCCTGTTCCGGCCGACAAGCGCCTTCTCGCAGCCGTCGTCGCGCGCCATTCCGGTGATGCTGGGGCTATTCGGCCTGCTGTTGGCGGGCGCCATCGCGCTGGTGGCGCGATATCAGGAGCGGGCCTATGAGGCAGCGTCGCGGTTGCACGAAACCACGGAAAAGAGCCTGATCGAAAAAGACCTGATGCTGCAGGAGATGAAGCATCGCATCAAGAATTCGATCACCAGGGTGCTGGCGATCGCGCGCCAGACGGCATCGCGGGCTACCGACGTCAACGAGTTTTCCGCATCTTTCTCGGCCAGGCTGCAGGCGATGGCAGCGTCCCGGGACATGCTGACGCGCTCTCGCTGGCAGAAGGCCGATCTTGGCGATCTCTTGCGCATCGAACTCGGCCAGGTGTTCGGCAAGGAGTTGCCCGAGGGGCTGCTGTCAGGGCCGCAGGTGCTGCTTGACGAAACCACGACGCAAGCGCTCGGCCTGACCTTCCACGAACTGGCGACGAATGCGCTGAAATACGGCGAAGCCGGCAATTCCGTGGGGGCACTGAAAGTGGATTGGTCTCTGGAAGGGCGTGGGCGCGACAGGACGCTGGCCCTCAACTGGCGCGAAAACGGGCAGAAGAAACTCGAAGCTCCCGCCGAAACCGGTTTCGGCACCAAGCTGATCGATCTCAACGTGACGCGCGAATTACGCGGTACGATCAAGCGCGACTACCAGGCCAATGGGCTGAACGTGGAAATCAAAATTCCACTCGCCAATTGAGCGCGACCTTCACCCGAAAAGGATCAAGCGTCCGGACATGAAAAATCCGAAGGCCAGCGGACCAGCCTCCGGATCGACGTTTCGATTATCGCCGAATTAGTTGCAGCGAGCCGTGTAGATCCGGCCGCGATGATCGCGATATTGGCAATAGCCGT
>NZ_RZOM01000419.1:0-4880 GCF_003999175.1 Mesorhizobium sp. M7A.F.Ca.ET.027.03.2.1
CCCGTAAACGGGGCGAGGGACGCTCTTGTCGCCGGTTTCGCCAATCTCCAGCGTCGCAAGAAACGCGCCGGCGTTGCCGCCAGCTCCTCTCGCCCCGTTTACGGGGAGAGATGTCCGGCAGGACAGTGAGGGGCAGCACCAGCTTTCGCGATTGGCTCGCCTCAGGCACAGCCCTGCGCGCTTGCCTCACCCACCCACAAGCGGCATAGATCACCCATGGAAACCTACCGCCCGCGCCGCTCTGTGCTCTACGTCCCGGCCTCCAACGACAAGGCCCTGGCCAAGATCGCGCAGCTTGCCTGCGATGCAATCATCATCGACCTGGAGGATGCCGTCGCCCCGGCCGACAAGATCGGCGCTCGCGAAAAACTGGCCGGCATTTTCGCCAACCATATTGGCAGACGCTGCGAGATGATCGTGCGCATCAATGCGCTGGCAACCGAATGGGGCGCCGACGACCTGCTGGCTGCCGCAGGCTGCGAGCCCGACGGCATCCTGTTGCCCAAGGTCGACACGCCGCGCGACCTGCTCGAGGCCGGCGATGTGCTCGACGACAATTTTGCCCCCGACAGCGTGAAACTATGGGCGATGATCGAGACGCCCAAGGCGCTGCTCAACATTGGCGCCATCGCCGAACTTGGCCGCGACCCGGCCTCGCGGCTCAGTTGTTTCGTTGCCGGAACGAATGACCTGGTCAAGGAGACCGGCATTCTGGCAACGCCTGACCGACGCTACCTCGTGCCATGGCTGATGCAGATGGTGCTGGCCGCGCGCGCCGGCGGCATCGACATGCTCGACGGCGTCTCCAACGATTTTCGCAACCTCGACGCTTTCACCCATGAATGCGCGGAAGCCGCGGCCATGGGCTTCAACGGCAAGAGCCTCATCCACCCGGCCCAGATCGAAGCCGCCAACCGCACCTTCGCGCCGTCCACGGAAGCCGTGGCCGAGGCGCGCTCGGTGAAGGAAGCCTTCGCGCTCGCCGAGAATGCCGGCAAGGGCGTGATCGCGCTGAACGGCAGGATGGTCGAGCGCCTGCATCTGGCGCAGGCCGAAAAACTGCTGGCGAAGGCAGCCGCCATCGGGTCATAAATGCTCGATGGATGCGAGCTAGCTATGGCTACTCACGACAGGAATTGAACAATGAAACTCTACCGCTTTCTGTCCGCTCCGGACGATGCCAGCTTCTGCCACAAGGTGACGGCGGCGCTGAACAAGGGCTGGCACCTGTTCGGCTCGCCGACCTATGCCTACGACAAGAAGGCCAAAACGATGCGTTGCGGCCAGGCCGTGGTCAAGGATATCGACGGCCAGGAATACGGACCCGATACGAAGCTCAGCGACTGGTAGGGGACAGCGCCTTGCATGCGGATTAGGCAGCCTCGGCAATATCAAGGCGCACTGTAAGTCCGGCCTGTGTGGCAAGGTTGATCAACGTGTCCAGGCTGAAATTCGCGATCCTGCCCCGCAAGAGGTCGCTAAGGCGCGGCTGCGTGATTCCGAGCCGCTCGGCTGCTTCGGCCTGGGTAATTTTCCAGCTCCGCACCCGCTGTTCAATCGCGATCAGCAAATTGGAGCGCATGGCCATATTGGCAGCCTCGGCCGGAGTATCTTCCAGCGCATCCCAGACATTTTCAAAGCTCTGACGTTCCATTGTCACGACTCCCTTCGTCATCCTAGGGCGCAGCAGTCGCAAAGCGACTGCGGAGACCCTAGGATCCATGCCGTGACCTTCGCCGAGGGGCATAGCAGATCAGGATTAGGGCCTGTTTTCGCCGAAACCGGATGGTAAGCTTTCAGTCCTGCACCGACGGAGCACTGTACCAAGATCACGGCATGGATCCTAGGGTCTGCGCTGCGTCGCTTCGCTCCTTGCTCCGCCCTAGGATGACGAGGGTGTGGGGCTATTCCGCCGCCTCTTCGATCTTCTCCATATCATCGTCCGACAGGCCGAAATGGTGGCCGATCTCGTGGATCAGCACGTGGGTGACGATGTCGCCCAGCGTTTCCTCGTTCTCGGACCAGTAGTCGAGGATGGCGCGGCGGTAGAGCGTGATGCGGTTCGGGCCCTCGCCGGTCTGCGGGTTCCAGCGTTCGGCGATGCCGCGTCCCTCGAACAGGCCGAGCAGGTCGAAGGGCGTCTCCAGCGACAGGTCGTCCATGATCTCGTCGGTCGGGAACTCGGCGATCTGGATGACGATCTCGCCGGTCAGCTTGCGAAAATCCTCCGGCAGATGCGCATACGCCTCCAGCGCCAGGAACTCCATTTCGTCCATCGAGGGCGAGAGTTCGTCGTGCCAAGTGCGGGTCTTGTAGATGCGGGCCATGCTTTGTCCTTTGATCCCGGCATATAGGCTTTCGCACCGGAATCGGCAAATGAACGGGCCGATGCGCCTGCGCCATCCCTGCCGAGAGGAATAAATTCCCCATGACTCTGCTTGACTCCTGGGTCACCCTCTGGAATCTATAGGAACATAACAGGAACAATTGTGAGTGGAAGCTGACCGTCATGGCGATGACCGCCGTGGCGCGGGAGACTGTTTTTGCCCTGCGCCGCCAGATCGCGAAAAT
The DNA here is from genome assembly GCF_003999175.1 of Mesorhizobium sp. M7A.F.Ca.ET.027.03.2.1. NCBI lineage: Bacteria > Pseudomonadati > Pseudomonadota > Alphaproteobacteria > Hyphomicrobiales > Phyllobacteriaceae > Mesorhizobium > Mesorhizobium sp. M7A.F.Ca.ET.027.03.2.1. The sequence continues at coordinate 2,572 of NZ_RZOM01000419.1, forward strand.
CGAGGGAACGCTGCCCGAGCGCTTGGCTGCGCCGGCCGCCGCGCCCTTTAATGCCGACGCCAGCACCGATCTCACAATCGTCCGGCGTGGCATTGCCGCGGCGTTGCCGGATGCGTTTCTGCCTATTGGTGTCGAGCGCCTCGACGCCGCCCTGAGCGGCGGCCTGCCGAAGGCCGCCCTGAGCGAGATCCATGGCACGCAAACCCGCGATGCCGGGGCCGTCGCCGGCTTCGCTTTGTCGCTCACCAGTCTGATCCTCAAGCAAACGCCGGGGCTGCCGGTGCTGTGGATCGGCACATCGGAGATTTTCCGCGAGGCGGGCTTTCCCTATGCCAGGGGGCTTCATGCCGCGTTCGGCATCGAGCCGGAGCAATTGCTGTTTTCCGAGGCGCCAAAGCTTGTCGATGCGCTGTGGGTCGCCGAGGAGGCGGCCCGGATGACGGCGCTCGCCGCCGTCATTCTGGAAATCCGCGGCAATCCGCAGCGGCTGGACCTGACCGCGACACGCCGGCTGCATGCAAGGGCGCAAGCGGCCGGCCGCCCGGTGTTCCTGCTGCGGCAGGCGGCCGAACCCGAACCGACGGCGGCACCCGTCCGCCTCATCGTCGCATCGGCGCCGGCAACACCGCGCGACACCATCGCCGGGCCGCTGGCCGGTTCGATCGACCGCCCGGCCTTCATCCTCACCATCGGCAAGAGCCGCACGGCCCTGCCTGGACAATTCACACTGGAGTGGAACCCCGATGAACGCGCATTCGACGAAAGAGCGGGCGACGAAGGAGCAGGTGGGGAAAGAAACCGGCCAAAGAATCCTGTCCCTGTGGTTTCCCTATCTGGCGGCGGAAAGGGTCCTGCGCCAGCGTCTGGGGCGGTCCTGGCGTTCCCGGCCGTCGGATCACCCCTCTCACCCGCCGCTCGTGATCAGCCATCGCGACCGCAACGCGCAGCGCATCTCGGCCCTCGACGAGCGGGCTGAGGCGCTGCACCTGAAGCGCGACATGGGCATCGCCGATGCGCGCGCCATGCATCCGTCGATCGACGTCGTCGAGGCCGATCCGGAGGCCGACCGCCGCCTGCTCGAAGGCCTCGCCGACTGGTGCGACCGCTACACACCGCTGGTGGCGCTGGATGGCGCGGATGGCCTGTTTCTCGACGTCACCGGCTGCACCCATCTGTTCGGCGGCGAACGCGCCATGCTGGACGACATCCTGTCGCGCTTCTTCCATCAGGGTTTCGATGTCCGCGCCGGGCTTGCCGCGACGCCGGGCGCGGCCTGGGCGGCGGCACGCTTTTGCGGTGACCGCATCGTTGTGTCAGGCGAGGAGGAGGCACTGCTGGCACCCCTGCCGCTGGCCGCGCTGCGCATTGAACCCTCGACCCGCACCAGCCTGGAAAGTGTGGGCCTGCGCACGGCCGGCGCCGTCATGGCGGCACCGCGCGCGCCGCTCGCCCGCCGCTTTGGCGCCTTGCTGCTGCTGCGCCTAGACCAGGCGCTTGGCCGTCTCGACGAAGCGGTGTCGCCGCGCCTGCCCGTCGCGCCGCTTTCGGTCGAACGCCATCTGGCCGAGCCCGTCACTTTGACCGAGGACATCGAACGACTGGTGGGCATGCTGGCGGCGACCTTGAAAACCGATCTCGAGCGCCGCGGCGAGGGCGCCAGAACGCTGGCGCTGCTGCTGTTTCGCGTCGACGGCGCCGTCAGCCGCATCGCCATCGGCACCTCGCGGCCGATGCGCGAACCCATGCTGATCCAGAAACTGTTCCATGAAAGACTGGCCGCGCTCGAACAGGATATCGATGCCGGCTATGGTTTCGATCTGGTGCGGCTCTCGGTGTTGGCGGCAGCCACCTTCGACATGCAGCAGGCCGATCTTGCCGGCGAAACGACCGACGACGGCGCCGATATCGCGCTGTTCGCCGACCGCATCCGCGCCCGGCTCGGCGAGGGCGCGGTGCTCCGGCCGGTCGCGGTCGAAAGCCATCTGCCGGAGCGTGCCGTAGCCACCATCCCCTTCACCGACGCGCCGCGCCGGACCACGCCGCCGAAAAAGCCCGGCAGGCTGCAGGCGCCACAAACCATTTTTCCGCCGGAACGGCCAATCCGGCTGTTCCGCTCGCCCGAACCCATCGATGTGCCGGCCACTGAAATGCCGGAAGGACCACCGCTGCACTTCCGCTGGCGGCGCGCGCTCTACCGGGTCACGCGCGCCGAAGGGCCGGAACGCATCGCCGCCGAATGGTGGCGGGAAGCGCCAAGCGACGAGGCGGCATCGACGCGCGACTATTTCCGCATCGAGGATGCCGATGGC
>NZ_RZOM01000041.1:0-12929 GCF_003999175.1 Mesorhizobium sp. M7A.F.Ca.ET.027.03.2.1
GTGATGGTGTGCGCGGCGGCGTCATAGACCCACCAGTTGGTGAGCTGGAGCGTCACGCCGAATGCAGCCGACGCCCAGTTGGCGTTGATCAGAATGTCGCCATCGTTGAAATTGGCGTCGGCGCCGATCTTCTGCAGTGCCGTCAGGATGATGGGCGGATTATCCAGCGCCGGAACCGAAAGCGTGTAGGTCCGCGCAGGTGACGAGACGCCCGGTGTCCCGGAGAACAGCGTATCCGCCACTTTTCCATAGGCGACCACCGGGCAGTAGCGATATTCGCTCCACAGCAGGATATCGGCCGGCACCGGCGGCGAGGCCGCGCCGGGGCGAAGCATCTTGATCTCACCCTCGTCGGTAAACAGGATCTTGCCGGAACCGCCCGTCGTCGCGGTCTGCTGGTTCTGGACCATGACATTGTAGAAAACCGTGATCGACACGGCGTTTCCGTTAACGATCGTCAGGTTGTTCCCTGAGATCGTGGCGTCGATCAGAAAGGCGCTTGATGGGGCCGAGAACGCGGCCATGTTGCCGGCCGCCGCTCCGATAATGTAGGGGATCGAGCCATCCGGCACGTCGACGCCGAGGGCGATCACCTGCGTCTGTCCCGCCGTCAACGTCGTCGATCCCGTCGCGACGATCGTCAGGGGTCTTTGATCCTCATGGACGATGCACTGTGAGGCAATCGCCGTCCGAGCATCGACCGCGCCGCGAGAGATGCGCGCGTAGCCGCGCTTCTCGTCAACTACAAAGAAGCAGTTGCCGCTGACGGGCGGTGTCGTCAGGGCGGTGTAGTCCCTGTCGCAGGGAAAGCGGGTGACGATCGACATGGCGCAATACGGACTGGCCACAGCGCCAAATTGCGAAACCATCTCGTCGGGATGGTTGTTCAGATTGTCATAGGCCGAGGTTGTCCGAATGCCGCTGTTTTGCTTGACCTTGGCCATCGAATTGGGATTGCCGTTGGTCAGCGTGTCGTCGCGGTAGATCCTCGCCTTGTTGTTCGTCGGATCGATATAGCGATGCTCGATGATCGGCAGGAATCCGTAATAGGCGATTGCCCGCGCCGCATGACAGAAGACGAAGCCACCGCTCTCGCATTTGAGAACATAGTTCGACGAGTTGCGGCCGGCCGGATAGTAAGTCGTGACAGTGCGTGGCCAAATGATGATGTCGTCGATGTAGCTGTATTCGGTGTTGCGCGAATTGAAGCGGTGCTTTTCCCAATCCGTGTCCGGCGTCGACAAAGGATCGTAGGAAGCATCGGCCATGATCTTGACCATAGGCACGCCGGAGCCGTCCAGTCCGATGAAGCCGCGCGTGCTCATGCGAACAGCTCGATCTTGGCTTCATCGTCGTGTCCGGTGATAACCAGCTTGTTGTTGGCGGACTGTAGAACCTCGACAATGGCCGTGCCGATCCGCGCCACCTGGAGCTTCAGTTCGCCATCCTCGAACACCAGTGGCGTGCCGGTGTCGGTGCCATCTGTAACGATGAACGAACCGACGTTCACCACCATCCGCGAGAAGGGCTGCAGCGGATCACCACCGACGAAGCCCGCCTCCCATAGCGTGCCGGCCGCCGCGAACGCATCGCCGGCAGTCGCCCGGATGTCGAGCACAACTTGTGCCACCACATCGCCGGTACCAGCGACCGCACGCATGCGCCAAAGAATGCCGGAGGAGGCATCGCCGACCGTCGCCTGGACCGCGTCGAGGATCTCGGCTTGCGCTTCCAGCCCCGCCTCGGTCTCCTCGATCGAAGCTGTCATGGTGCGCAACGCGACTGCTGTTGCGTTGCGGAAGCGCACCGCGACGGAATTATCCTTGGCCACGCGTCCGGAGGCGTCGACCACCGCCGCGGCTAGATCGTTGAGGCGCGAGAACGTATCGGTGATCTCGCCTCGCAGGTTCGCGAGTTCCTGGTAGACATCCTGCTGCAACTGGCCGAGCCCGACCGACACGGCAGGCACGGTCGCGGCCGGCGTCGAAACGGTGGCCCAATCAGTGAAGAACGTCGTGCGCACCGGACGCGTGATGATGCGATGGCGGTACTCGTAGGTTGTCGCAGCCAGAACGCCATCGCTGGTGATCAGCACCTGGTCGGGCACATTGGCGCGCTTGACGATGCTGTCGGTCTGGCCCTGCGGCCGGTATTCGATATCGACCGACACGACGGTGATGTCGGTGAACGCATTCCAGGTGAAGCGCAGGCCGGGGATTTTCTCCGCCGAACCGGTGACCTGCTGCGCCACACCGAAGGCGAGGAAATTGGCGGCTTCGGTCTGATAGTCGGGCGGGCCGGGAAGCTCCGGCACTGGCGGCACCGTCGTGTAATCGGTGCCGTCGAAAATCTCGTCGCCGACTTCCTGCAGCTTCAGATGAATATTGCGCGCGCCCTTGTCGCCGAGCGGCCCAAGCGTTTTTTCCAGTATCTGGAATTTGCGGGTGCCGAACTCCGCCGAATCCCATTCGCACCAGCGCCCGACCTTGGCATCGGCGAGGAACATCGGATGGATGACCACATCGCCATTGCCCTGGAAGCGGCTGGCCTTGAAGGCTATGTCGGCCAGCCGATCGGCGACCTCCGCCTTGTTGACCGCGCCGTAGGGGATGGCCACCGCCAGGCGCTCGCCATCTTCGGCGAGGGCCACCTCGTCGATTCGCACCGCGAACGGCGTCTGCTCAAAGAACGCATCCGGATCACGGAACGTGCCTGCCAGCGTGTTGATCAGTTCCGACTTGGTACGCTTGGTCGAGAAACGGAAGGTCTCATCGACCATGATGTCGGCGTCTGTGAAGGTGAACACCGTCGATTGCGCGGCGCCAACGATGGGGAACTCACCCGAGGCGTCCTCGATCCACGTCGCAGCGCAGGATTCGAACAGCGGCTGGATATTCTGGTCGTGGGTAACGCCGGATCCTGCCGCGGCAATGACGCCTGCGGAGTAGCGCTTCAGCAGGCCGATGCTCTCGTCGCAGACATTGGCGGCCAGCGTCCATTCGCCGAGCGGCAGGCGCCCGGCCGGCACGCCCTTGCCGACCATCATTTCCGTGCCGTTGAAGAAGCCGCGCTCCAGCCCGTAGACCATCAGCACCGGATTTTCCGAAAACTCCCATGTGTCCTGGTCATTCCAGCGATGGGCGCCACTGCCGCCAACGGTGCTGTCCTTGCGCCAATCGTAAAGCGGGGCGCCCTGCACCTCGAAAAAGGCCTCCCACGGCTGCTGCATCTTCTCGCGGTCGAGCTGCATGGTGACGACCGCATAGGCGATGCCGGCGCCGCGATGATCCTCACTCCAGCGGCCGGGCGGATTGGCCTCGTCGATCAGGCCGGCATCGGCCACCTGATCCATGGTGCCGAGATAGACCTTGACCCAGATTTCCCCGTCTATGCCTTGGACGCGGAAACCCTTGACCGGATCCTCGATGCCGCCAAGCGAGCGCCATTCGCCTTCGGCACGCACGCGTGTGATGCCGGTGATGCGGAAGTCGGAAAGCTTGTAGACGTCCTGGATGGACCGGTTTCCCGAGCCATAGGCGTTGCGGTAAAGCTTCTGGCCGGCGGTGCCATAGACGCCGAGACCGACCGTGCGCGCCAGATCCTCGCCATAGACCGTATCGAGCTGGACCGCCTGCGCCTGCGGTTCCTGCTGGCCGAAGATCGCGCCGAGGGCATACTTCGCTGCCAGGCCGATGCCGAAACGGGCGAGGCCGGCAAGGATGGTCGAGCCGCCGAGCCACGAGGCGAAGCCGCCAAGGCCGACCGCGCTGGCAAGCGGCGCAATGATCGGGATCAGGAACGGCATAAAGTCAGCCGACCTTGAATGCGGATTTGATGGTCATCTGCGAGACGAAAGACAGGCCGGCCTCTGTCTTCACGGCAAAGCCGAGATCGGTGATGAAGCCTGCGCAAAGCATGCCGTTGCGCCCGACCACGCCGACATCGCCGCGCTGCGCCATCAGCCGGCCGACCATGGGGAACAGGCTGGCCAATGCCATCTCGACGTCGTCGAAGCCGCGCTTGCGCAGTATCCTCGCCGCGCCGGCTTCGCTCTTGTATCTGCCGCGGATGTCGGCAGCGGGATCTGTGCCTGTCATCGCTTCGATGGCGTCGGCAACGGTCAGCAGGCAGTCGGACACACCCCACACGCCGGGCATCGACTTGTGGTGGTTGACCAGACGCGCAAGGCGCCGGTCCCAGTCGGGCAACCGGATGAGTTCGAGCATGATACGGGATTGCCTCAGTCGAAGGTGATGTCGAAGAACTCGTGTCGCACGGTGCTGGCGAATTCGAAGATGCGGTCGCCGGGCGAAACGAGCTGCTGATCCTGATGGCTTGCGGTGCGGAATCCGTCGCGATGGTTGGCGATGGCGCCGGAGCGCACATTGGCGATCAGCTTCTTTTCGCCATTGTCACGGGAATGGTCGACCGTGTCGATGAAGCCGTACGCGCCTGGCTCGGCATGCAGGAACGAGCGGTCGTCGGGATCGAAGTAGAAGTCGAACACCGTTACCGGCGCATCCTTGTAGCCTTCATCCTCGATCAGCAGCAGCTTGTCGGGCGTCAGGCCGGAATCGCGCTTGGCGACCAGTTCGACAGTGAAGGTCGAGGCGGCGGTGCCAAGGCCATAGACCGGCTCGGAGACGCTGATCAGCGAATTCGGCCAGTAGACCAGGCCGTCCACGGTGATGTCGCCCTTGCCGTTCCAGAAGCCGTACGTGCCGGTCGTGCAGGCGATCTTGATGCCGGAACGGATGACGGCCCGCCCTTCCGACAGGACGGTCTGCAGGCGGGTCGGAAAACTCATTTTGGCACCTCCTGAAGGTTGAAGGTCGCGACGGGCAGATAGTCGTCGGTCATCTCTCCGGAGTTCGGCTCCATGCGCACGTTGAGCTCGAGGTTCTTGAACTTCACCACGGCGCCGGCGGTGATGTAGCTGGGCACGTAGGGCTCGACGACGAGAGTGATGCTGCTGGAGGCCGCAACCGCGCCGGTCATCACGGTATGCATCGAGCGATAGTCGTCTTTGACCAGGCTGATGAGATCGCCGCGGCGAATGTCCAAACCGGTCGTGACGGAATTCGCCACGATGGTCAGGCCGCCGGTGCCGGATACCAGGTTGCCATCGTTTGCCAGGGCAGCATTGCCTGGATCGGCAAGATAGGCCTGCGGCACGTCCAGATAGGTCGGTGCCCAGATGATCGTCTTGATGGCGCTGTTGCACTCGTCGATGAAGGCCCGCATGCCGGGGATCAGGTCACGCGCCAGCGGAGCGCTTTCGACGATGATCTGCCAGAGCGGATCGACGGTCTCGATCGCGGCCATGAACCGCTTTCCGGCGCGCGAGACAGAGGTCGTGCGCACCAGCTTGGGCAGTCCTTTCGCATAGGGGACGTCGGGGAAGGCGACCATTATTTGAGCATTCCCCTGGTCTTGGCCTCACGGATCGCCTTGACCGTGCGCGGCAGGAATTCCTGGTCGAACATCTTGCGGAGCTGTTTGACGCCGTCATCGTTCGAGGACTTGTCCCCACCTTGCATGACAGGCGCGAAGGTGAAGTTGAATGGAGCCTGATGGTTGCTGTTGGCGGCCATGACGCCCAACTGGCCGGCGCTGTTTCGCCTGAGGGGCAAAATGCCTTCCGGTCCGGCCTCGCCCATGAGACCAGCCCCGCTGGCGAATTTGAAACGCGTGGGGCGATCAACCACGGTGTTTGAGAAGCCGCTGATGCCCCTGTCGAATACCCCGCCGTTCGCGTAGAGGCCGCCCGTGCTGTTAAGTGATCCGCCGCCAGGGAACGCGTTCATGCCTCCGCCGCCGCCGAACGCGCTGGAGAGCAGCCCGCCGAGGGAGAAGTCACCGCTGCCGCCCATACCGATGGACTGCGCCTTGAGAAGCTGCATGATCAGGTCTTCGAGGGCGGGAATCATCGCCTTGAGCGCGTCATTCCATGTTCCGGTGCCGTCAATCAACTTGCCGAGCGCGTCTTCCGCCGCATCGCCAAAGCCCTTCCATGCATCCTGCGTAGTCCGGATCTGCTCATTGATGCGGAACATCCCTGCGCTGGCGGAATCCAAATCGACCGGCAGGCCGGCCGAGCGTTGCATGTCTGCAATCTGCTGATCGATATCGGAGCGTCCAAGCTGCGCACGATCGTACAGGAGATCCTGCTGAAGTTTGGCTTCCGAGGTCGCCTGTGCCAGCTTCGCCATCTCTTCGGCGCGTGCGTGCAGTTCGGCTTTCTGCTTTTCGCCGATCGTACGTCCGTGGTCGGTGGCACGTGAGAGCAACTCCTGATAATTGCGCAGCGTATCGACCGCGACACCCACTTGGCCGGTGAGATCGAGTTCGATCTTCATCTGGTCGATGCGATCCTGGGCACTTTTCAGGATATCGCGATAGGGATTGGAGCCACGGGCGGCGCGCGCGGCCCGTTTGTCGTTGGCCGCGCCAATATCCTCGGCGTTTGGTCTGATGTCCGGGACCGGCGCGGAATCCGGCAAGATACCGACCGGCAGCTTCTGGCGACCATTGGTCGGACCGCTCTGCGAGATGCTGTCGATCGCGGCAGAGGCCTCATACGCCTTGCTAATCAGGTCGCGGAAGCCGGCGATGATGCCGGAGAAGCTGGGATTTGCCTGCTGGAGCGTCGCAATCTGGGTGAGGATCTCGTCGAGCGGTTCCTTGCCGCCTCTAGCTTCATCGAAGATGTCCTGCAGCGCTTTGCGGATTGGCTCGGCGGTGACATCGGCAACCTGCCGATTGAACTGATCGACGATGTCTACCAGATCGGAAACCTTCGGCGACATTTCCGAAATCCGAGCGGCAGTGTTCGCTGCTTCGAGCGCCAAACCTTTCAGTTCGTCGCGGGCGGACGAAAGAGACGGGTTGACCTCGGCGATGCGGTCGATTTCATCAATGAACTTCTGAACGTCAGACGTCTTGCCTAGTTCAGCGAGAGCCTGCTTGAAGGGCTCAAACTGCGACCGCAAGACCCGCTCCAAAGGCCCTTGCTGTCCGCTACCGCCACCGATCGCCGGCTCGACGCTGTCAAAAATGCTGTTAATCTGCAAGGCAAGCAGATCCTTAGCGTCCTTGATGTCTTTCTCATTGAGGGCGCCGACAGAACGCGCTGTAAGTGCCGCATATTTCTGCTGTTTGCCACTGACCTGGTCATAGGCATCGCCTAGAAGCCTGATGTTGTCGGCATGGCTTTTCAGGATGTCGTCAAGCGTCCGGATCCGTGTGCCACCGACAACAGCGTAAGCCGCGAGCGCAACTGCACCGGCGGCGACTGCCGCTGAAGCAAGCGGAAACTTGGTGACAAGCCCGAGAACACCTTCGCCGATCGCCGACAGCGATCCCTTGATGCCGCCAGAACCCTGTTCGAGCACGTCGTAAACCTGCCCGGCCTGAGAGGCAAAAATCTGCATCGGCGGTGCGCCCAGGGCAAACATCGTGGCAACGTCGTTGCCCTGGCGCGAGAGGTTCAGAAGCTGGTTGGATGTCAGCTTTGCTGCTCCGCCAACCTTGCTCATATTTACTACGGTCGCGGCGAATGCAGCCTTCTCACGCACGATAGCGGCCGACATTTCGTCAGCACTTAGCGCACCGATCGAATGTGCGGCCTTGATGTCGTTCAGGTTGGCGAGATAGGTCTGCTGCGCGGCATATAGCGGACTGTATTTGGCGCGCAACTGATCAAGTATCTGGCCCTGCTGGGCAAGCGCTCCAGTCCATTCCTTGGTGCCGCGCGAACCGATCCCGACCATGTCATTGATGCGGGCCTGCATGGCCGTCACCGCAGCGACAGATCGCTGAATCGTCACTGTCGTCTCGTTGAAGCCAGACGAAAGTTGCGACGTCAACGCAGCACCAGACCGCTTGGCGTCTTCGTGGGCACGAAGGAGCGAGCTAGCATCGCCGACGATGTTATATTTCAGCGTCTGATCCAAGGACATTCCCTATTTGCTGAACATCGCCTTGAGCACACTTGGCGTCATCACAGGCAGCGGAGGCGGAGGTCTCTCTTCGCCGCCACCAAAAATGGAGCGCAGCATGTCGCAGCGCCCTTCATAGCCAACCATGATGGCATTGACGTCGGACGCCAGCGCCTGCTCTTCGCTCCAACCTAGCCAGCCAATGGCGATCATGGCGAGGTCGTCATAGAATGCTTCAGGCGTTAGTCGGCCGTCTTGCGAGGAGGGTTTTCTTCTCCCGATCCTCCGGCTTCTGACGGGCGGCCGCCATTGGCCAGGATTCCGATGAAGGCGGTGGCGCCGGGAATGAGGCTGACGACACCAGTGCGGAAGACCTCATCTTCGATGTCGGCCGTCTTCCGACCTAGCCCGGCCGCAATGACACCCGTAACGACATCAAGATCGAGTTCAGACAGTCCCTTCAGTGTGGCGATCAGGCCACCGGCCTGGCGGGAGATCGCCTGCGCCGCTTTCAACGTCGGCCGCAGAGTGACGGTCTCGCCGTCAAGCTGGATGTGGACGTTGCCGGCGCCCAGAGAAGCCTTCGTCATGGCGCTACTCGCCCGCCGGAGCAACGGTGACGATGTTCGAGTTGATCTCGATCGTCGAATTGAGCGCGCGCACCGTATTCGCGCCGCCGCCGGCGTTCTCAGCCGACATCACCAGGCCGATGAAATAGTCCACCGTTCCGGTCGGCTGTGTCGTCACGGTATGCGTGCCCGACTGGCTTCCGGTCGTGGTGATAGTCGAGCCGCCAGGCGTGGTCGACAATGTGAAGGTGTCGGCATCTGGCGCCGTCTTGACATAGTAGGTTGTCCCGGCAGTCAGGCCCGTGGGCAGAGCGCCAGTGGTAGCGATTTTCACAGCGGCGCCGACAGACAGGCCATGCGCAACCTTCGTTACCACGCCAGGGCTGGCGATTGAGATGGTCGCCGCGAACGACCTTGCGGCCGGCGCGTCATCCCATTCGATCTTGAAGGGATAGTTGCTCTGGTCGTTCGCAGCCGCCCTCAGCGCCAACTGGCCCTCATCGCTGGAATTTATGGCGAAGTTGTTCTGCATCTGGCCGGCGTTCGCCGTGCCCTTCTGCTTGACGGTGCGCTTGCGGTTGATGACGTCTGTGCTGATCAGCGCGCGCGTGTCGCCGAACGAACCGCACTGGATCCAGTCGGCAACCTCGGTCCAGTCGACCGCCGCAAAATCGGCAGCAACGACGTCAGCTTCCGGGCGCGGCATTGCGGCGCTGCCCATGTAGAACGCAGCACCTGCTACGGCAAAAAGATCGGACATAATGCCCTCCTGTTAGGTTTTGGAGAAGCCTTGCCCAAGGGCGTCAGGGCGGGGGTCAGGCGACAGCCTGGGGATTTTCACGGCGGGTCAAGACGGTGACGTCGAAGCTCATGGCAGCGACGGACATCGGCTGGTCGCCATTGCCGGAAAAGACGAATTCGGTGGCGCGGTATTCGTATTGCCGTGCCAGGCCGCCGAAGCTCGGATCGCCGGCGATCGTGGTTTCAACGATGGTGCAAAGCTCGTCCAGCCGGTCCTGCGATTGCTCCGAATCGCCGCGCGCCGCGACCAAGGCCCGCACCCGGACAATGCGTTGCTGCGCTCCTTTGATGGTGAGATCCTGCGACTGCTCCCCGGAAATGGCGATGTCGATCGCGCCCGTCATACTTTCAGGGAAAGGCGTCACACGGCGGACGGTAATGGGCACAGCCCCAGCGGCAGCGGTCAGCGTGCCCTTAAGCCAGTGCAACAACTGATTTCGAACATGTGCCATGGCTAGACCAGGTGCAGGGTGAAACGGACCATTCCGCGACCGTCAGGATAACGGGCGGTGATCTTGAACTGTTCGACAGGCAATGCGGCGGGATGGACAGAGACCAGGGCGCCCTCGTCAAGATCGCCGCTGTCGGCCTCACCCATGTGGAGCTCAGGGTCCGTGGTCGCGAAGCTCATCTCGTCGACGGCTGCTAGCGATCCAGCCCGGCGAAAGACTGCAATTCCTGACACATCCCGAGGGGAGCCGGAGACTGGCGTGACTGACACCACGTCGCCTTCGTTGAAGGTGCCGGTGAAGATTGCCGGCAGGTCCGAAAACAGTCCCATGACCTGCCGGCCCCCTTTTTCGTTATGCTCAGAAGCTGCCCGGGTTCAACCTGACATAAACGGTCGGGCTCGGATTGGCGGCGACGGAGGTCGCGTAGCCAACCAGCGAGTTTGCCGACGAGGTCTTGTTGACGACCTTGGCGGTGTTGTCCCAGTAGAGTTTGTCGCCGATGGCGATGGCAAGCGCGCTCGTCTTCGGCAGCTCGAACACGCCTTCAACGACGATCGGCACGTCGGCGCCGCTCAGCGCGTTGGTCTGCGCAACGCCGAAGATCGAGCCGAGGAGAACACCAGCGCCGGAAAGAACGTCAGCCGGCGCGGGGACCGTGAGGACACGGCCGTCCTGTACATAGTTTTTCATTGTAAAGCTCCGAGGGTTGAGAGTTTCAGGTGATGTCTCCAGCGCCGCGCAAAAGCGCGACGCCGAGGCGAATGCCCGCGCTTAGGCGCCGACGTTCTTCTGCAGGCCTTCCCACGCCAGCGGGGCAACGCCGGCGTCGATCCGCACCTTGAATTCGGTGCCATCGATCGACCAGCCGTCCTGCTGTTCCAGCGTCGGCGACTGCTGGCCGTCGAGATAGGCTACCTCGATGGTTGAGGCCGTCGACGGGTTCGCGGCCAGATACCAGGAGGCAGTGCTGGCGGCATCCAGACGCGGATCGTCGATGACCTTGGCCATGTTCTGCACCGGATTCGGCACATTGTTGGTCTTGGTCGGATCGACCTGGCTAGCGATTAGCTGACGCGCCGTATCGCCGAGCGCCACAGGCGTCAGGATGTAGGCCGGAGCGATGTTGAGCGTACCCTTGCCATCGCGCGTCTTCTGCATGCGCATGGCGGCACGACCGGCCGACAGGCCGGCGAGCGCCATCGCCGAACCGGCGCCGGTCAGCAGGTTCTTGTGGTTGGCGTGGAAGAGCGCGGTGCCGTCGGACATCACCGGGTTTGCCGTTAGGATGGCATAGACCAGGTCGCCGATGGTGCGGATCGCGGCGGCGCCCATCATGCGCGGGACGCGGGTGAAGGCGTCCATGTCATCGTTGATGATCGCCTGGCGCGAGATGGCGAAAAGCTCACCATAGGTCGCCAAGACAATCGGCTCGGCAAAGTCGCCGACCGTGATGTACTTGTACTCAGCACCTTCCGGCACTTTGCGCAGCGACGGGAATACGCCCATGCCGACACGGCTGGAGACTTTGAAGTCGGACAGCGTGCCGGGACGCGTCCATTCCGGGAAAGTCTCCGCCGCCTCTTCATAGCCCGCCGTCATGGAACGGTTGGCGACGTTGGCAAGGATGTTGCCGAAGTCGGACGTGGTGTGCATGCCGCCGGCCATGGTCGGCACGAAGGCGGCGCCGACCATGGCGAGCTTGTTGAGGCCACCGCTCTTGATCCCCCTGACGTCGAGGGACATGCGCGCGAGTTCGCCCAGCGTCATGCCGGAGAACTCGTTTCGCTCGCCGCCCTTCAGGCCGGCACGCATGGTGAGAGCCAGCGACGCGCCGGTTGCGAATTTCTCGCTCGCCTCGGCTGTAACGACCGCCGGCCCAGCATTGGTCTGGTTGACGCCAGTTTCGGTGTTCATGGTCGCGATCTTGTCGACGATCGCGGCCTTGGCTTCCATCAGGGTCTTGCCGCTATCGATGAGCTCGTCGAGGAACGCCTCGTCGGTCATCTTTGCGGCACGGAACGTGGCGCGGATTTCCTTGACGCGATCGCGTTCGGCGGTGGCGGCCTGCTGCATCATTGCAGTGTTTTCGGCAGTCGGGGCAGTCGGAACGACGACGGGCTTGATGACGTCCGCCACAGGGTTTTCGGGAGGCATCTTTTTCTCCATTTTCGGTTGAGGGTGAAGCGGGGCGGACAACACCGCCACCATCGGCAGGCCTGATGCCTTCCGATTCTTGGACAGCGTCATCAGCGACGCCGGAGCCTTGTGATAGGTCGAGAAGTCGAAGGTTTGATCGATGGCCTTCATCACCGGGTCCTTATCGATCTCGGCGGCATTCTGGCCGGTGCTGGTCGCAAAACCCTTGGCGACGGCTTCGTCGCCGGACAGCCAGGTTTCGGCCTTCATCATCGCCGCGATTTCCGTTTCCGGCAGGCCGGTGCGCTTGACGTAGACTTGCGCCCAGATCGTGCCCAGCTGTTCAAGCAGGTCGGCTGTCTCACGATGATCGTCGGCATTGCCGAACGTGATTCCGCTCGGATTGTGGATCATCATCACCGTACCCTCCGGCATGACGATCTCGTCTCCGGCCATGGCGACGACCGACGCGGCCGATGCAGCGATCGCATCGATGACAATCCTCACTTTGCCGTCATGGTTCTTCAGAAGGTGGTAGATCGCGACGCCTTCATAGGCGATGCCGCCGGCGGAATTGATACGGACCGTGACATCGCCGCGTAATTCGGAAAGCGCGCTCATCACCTGAATAGCGGTGAAGCCGGTATCTTCCCAAAAGTCGGAAATGCCGACCGGCCCATAGAGGACCAATTCGCCGTTGACGATGAGATTGGGCATCGGATCAATCCTCTGTGTTTGCAGGGTTGTTCTGCTGACCCTGGCCGGACATGGTCACGCGGCGGGGATCGGTGTCGAAGATGAAGCCGTTCTTGTCGGCAGCAGCGTTGTCGGCGACGATTTCGGCATCGATCTCTTCGGGATCGAAGCCCATCTCGCGGATTTTGCGACGACGGGAGGTGAAGCCGGCGCGAACTTCCTTGACCATTGCCGGGATTTCCTTGGTCGGGTCGACGAGAGGCCGGCGGGCGGGTGTCCAACCGATCGCGAAAGGCTCCCTCGAAGAGGTCTCGATCTGAGCTGCTTCGGTGAAC
>NZ_RZOM01000420.1:0-4867 GCF_003999175.1 Mesorhizobium sp. M7A.F.Ca.ET.027.03.2.1
GCTTCAACCGAGGAGATAGATAAATCACAAGCAGCCAAACAGGAGGCGGAGAAGCAGGCGGCGCTCGATGCCGCCAAGCAACGGGGCGCGGCACCAGCGCCTTTGGCTGCCGATGGCGGCGGCAGCGAGATCGACCTTCCCACATCAGCCGATGCGCCGAAGCCCAAACCCACAAATGCGCCGAAGCCCAGCCCCTCAAAGCCCTCGAAGTCTGCATCTCGGAACGCTTCGGGCCTCCCAGGCGTCCGCAAGCTCTATTCACAGGGCGCTACCGGCGATGCGGTGGCCACGACCTCGAAGGGCGGCGTGCCTCGCGGCCAGCGTGCCGCCAAACTTTGCGCCAGCGCGTTGCAGCAGCAACTGCTGGGCGCCTCGTATTTCCCCGAGTTGATCCCAAGTGTTCCGCTGAAGGTCGGTAATATCCTCGACGCCCCGGATGTCGCCTTCCGCACGACAACCACATGGTACCATCTGGGCTTCCGGTGCGAGGTCGACACCGGTGCGACGAGGGTCTTGTCCTTCAATTTCCGTGTCGGGCCAGTGATCCCGGCCGACGAATCGGTCCGCCTTGGACTGCCTGTTCGCTGACAGATTAGGCCGGCACACCGAGCCCGGCCAATTGCCGGCTAACTTCTTGCCAGTCGGCGCAGACGAAATCGGCACCGGCAGCTGTCAGCCGCGCGGCGTGCTCGGCATAGGTATGGCCGCCGCCGGTGTAGCCGATCGCCGTCATGCCGGCGGCGACAGCGCCCTGGATGCCGAAGGGCGAGTCCTCGATGACGATGCAGTCAACGGGATTGGCGCCGATCTTGTCCGCCGCGAAGAGGAAGATGTCCGGCGCGGGCTTGCCGTTCTTGACCATCGAGGAGCTGTAGATCGCATCGCCGAAGAAACGCGCCAGCCCGGTCACGGCAAGGCTGTGGTTTATACGCTCGACGGAGGAGGACGAGGCAACGCAGCGACCGCCCGCAAGCGTCTCGAGGAACGCAGCGATTCCCGGTGTCGGCTTCAATTCCTGCGAGAACAGCACCTTGGTCTCGGCCCAGATGTCGCCGTCCGCCGCCGCCGGAAACTGGTGCCCGGTCAATTCCCTGATCCTGGCGATGATATCGGACTGCTTCATGCCGATGCATTGGGCGATGATGCTGGTGTTGACACCGGGCATGCCGTGCTTTTCGTAGACGCGCTCATAGGCGCGGGCGGCCAGCGGCTCGCTGTCGACAAGAACGCCGTCGCAATCGAAAATAATAGACCTTGGTCGCGCCACAGTTTCCCTCTCAAGTCAATTTTCGCACATCGCTATCGGCAAAAAGTCAAATGTTCAATAGCGCGTGCGTTTTTGGGGCGCGAAGAGCGGGCTCAAAGCTGGCGCAACGCATCGCTCGCACGGGAAGACCCGAGCGCCCGTTGCATGGCTTGCCGGGACTGTGCGCGATCCGGGGTGATCCAGTTCGGTTCGGCGCCGAGAAAGCGGTCGAGGAAAGCCACCGCATAGGCCGGCATCTCGGTCACATTCTCGCGATAGGACCACCATGTGCGCAAATCGTCGGCGCATTTGTCGATGCCGGGTGCGGTGCCGAATTCCTGCTCGTGGATCGCCGAAATCACCGAGACGCAGTAGTTGGTGTAGAGGAAACCCTCCGGCCAGAAGCGGACGATTTCCAGCGTGCCGGCGTTCGTTTCCGTCTCGATCAGCTGCGTGAGGCTGGAGATTTCCCTGGCCGGCGCCTGTTTTATCAACTCGCGCAGCACGAGGCCGGCGGCAAAGACGATGAAGTCGGCGCGGTCGATCGCGGCGAAGCGCTTCTGCGGCTCCATGATCTCGACCCAGTCGAGAAAGGCCCTGGTGAGCTTTGCCTCGTCGATCTCGAAGCGCACGCCGAACGTGTCCGAGACCACCTTCGCGCTGCCGCGAAAAGTGGCGCGGAACCAGCGCAGCTGCCGCAGCCGATGGCGAAGATCGGGCATCAAGGCCAGTTCGTCCCTGAAGGGCAGATCCATATTCCTCGTATCCTGTTTCCCGGTCAGCCTAGCACAACGGTGGCACGGCCGAAATCGGTCAGCGCCCTTGTGGATGACCGCAGCCGAGGCCAATATCATACATATTGACATTCTCGGAAACAAATGTTCTCACTTTGCTGTTGTCACGCGCCGGTCCAAGGTGCGGTTCAACTGAGGCTTCGGGAGGAGAACCGAATGGCGATTTGGCAGTGGGGACTGCTTCTGCTGGTTATTGTGTGGGCGCTGCAGTCGCTCGGCGTCTGGCTGCAGATGCGGCACTATTCGGATGTCTTCAGGGGCGTCACCGACCAGTACAAGCAGGGCTTCGTCGGAGCCGGCAATTTTCGCGGCCGGTTGGCCAAGGGCACCATCGCGCTCGTCGTGGTGACGCCCGATCTGATCGTGCGCCGCCTGATGGTGATGAGCGGCCGTTCCGTCTTCACCAAGTTCAAGAGACATGAAGAATTCGAGGGTGTTCCCCTCGATAGACTCCGGTCCAACCCTGCAATCATGGGGGAGGGGGAACCCGGTGTGGCCGAGGCCGTGAAACGGGCGATCGAACAGATCGACAAGACACGGTCGGAGCCGGGGAAGAAGCCGGGCCTGTCCGGCTTGAACATAGCAAGGGCTTAGGGCCGGAGAATTTCGGGCTCTAAATCAAAGGGATAGAGGACGCCGCGCACCGACTGGGATCAACCGGCGGGTGGCATAAGGAGGAGAAATGTCTGTATTTTCGTTGTTGGCGCAGCATGCCGACATGGCCGTGCACAATCTGCATGTCGCAGGTGCCATGGTCTCGGATGCCGCATTGCATGGCAAGCTCGCCGTCGAGCATGCCTCCGACCATCTCGTTGTCCTCGCACAAGCGGACAGCGGACCGATCACCGTCGATCAGTTCAAGGAAAAGCTGAAGGACGTCCAGCAGGAAGAGCAGCTCGGCTGGCTGACCGCCATCGGCAAGTACTTCATCGGCATCTTCCAGAAGGGCGGCGAGGTCTTCGCCGGCTTCGTCACCGGCATCATTCCGACGCTGGTGGTGCTGATGACGGCCTTCTACGCCGTCACCGAACTGGTCGGTGAAGAGCGCGTGCATGGTCTGGCGCGCGGCGCCGGCCGGATCGCGCTGACGCGCTACACGCTGTTGCCGCTGCTGGCGGTGTTCTTCCTCACCAATCCGATGGCCTATACGTTCGGATCGTTCCTGGAAGAAAAGCACAAGCCGGCCTTCTATGACGCGGCAGTATCCTATGTGCACCCGCCGCTCGGCCTGTTCCCGCACATCAATCCCGGCGAGTATTTCGTCTGGGGCGGCATTCTCGTCGCGCTGCTGGAGCTGGAAAAGAAGGGCGTCGTCGTCGCCGGCTACCACGTCAAGGTGGCGATCTGGTACGCCATCGTCGGCCTCGTCGTCATCCTGCTCAAGGGCATGCTGACCGAACGCATCACCGCCATCATGGCACGCCGCCAGGGCGTCGAGCTGTAAGGGCAGGGAGGACATCATGGCCAAGACATACAAAGCCGTAAGGATCACCCAGGGCAAAACCGGCTGGGGTGGCCCGCTCGTGATCGAGCCGACCGAACAGCGCAGCAAGATCGTTTCCGTCACCGGTGGTGGCATTCACCCGGTGGCGCAGCTTATCGCCGACATGACCGGTGGCGAGGCCGTCGACGGCTTCAGGGCGCCACCGATCGAAAGCGAGATGGCGGTGGTCGTCGTCGACTGCGGCGGCACCGCACGATGCGGCGTCTATCCGCGCAAGCGCATCCCGACCGTCAATCTGACGCCGGTCGGTCAATCCGGGCCGCTGGCCCAGTTCATCACCGAGGACATCTACGTTTCGGGCGTGAAGCCGGCCAACATCACAATGGCGGACGGATCCGAAACGATCACGACTGCAGGGGGAGCAGCAGCGATGAGTTCAAGCAACAATGCGGCCGCGGCACCACAGCCGCTGCCGAGCGAAGGTGGGCTGATCGGCCTCATCAGCACGATCGGCCGCGTCATGGGACGTATCGTCGGCATCTTCTTCAATGCCGGCCGTCGCACCATCGATCAGGTCATTCGCAACGTGCTGCCGTTCATGGCGTTCGTGACCATGCTCATCGGTCTGATCCTGTATACCGGCATCGGTGATGTGCTGGCGCAGCCGATGGGTCCGCTGGCCAACAACATCGTCGGCCTGCTGATCATCTCGGCGATCTGCGGCCTGCCGTTCCTGTCGCCCATCCTCGGGCCAGGCGCTGTCATCGCGCAGGTCATCGGCGTTGCCATCATCGGCCCGCAGATCGCCAACGGCACGATCTCGCCGGCGATGGCACTGCCGGCGCTGTTTGCCTACAATACCCAGGTGGGCTGCGACTTCGTCCCTGTCGGCCTGGCGCTCGGTGAGGCCAAGCCGAAGACGATCGAAATCGGCGTTCCGGCGGTGCTCATCAGCCGCCAGATCATGGGGCCGGTTTCGGTGCTGATCGCCTGGGTCGTCAGCCTGATCGTGTTCTAAGGCAATTCCGGGAAAAGCGCACAATGCTTTCCCGTGGAAATTGCGTCAAAACAAAGAGATAGAGCGGTTCACCGCTCTAGGGAAAGTTGAGAAAATGAGGTTCGCCATATGACGGTTCTGCTGAGAACACGGGTCACTGCCATCGGCCCAGAAGTGGCGGACCTTGCCGAAGGGGGCGTGGTCATCCTGTTTGCGGATGGCTCGCCGCCGGAGCTTGCCGAGGTTTCGGTGCTCCACAAGGCGGAGCAGGGACCAAGTGACGGAGCGCCCGCCAAGGGCGCTTCGATCACCCTCGGCCCGGTTGCCGCTGTTATTACAGCGGTCGGCTCCAGCGCGTGGAGCAAGGTGCTGGAAATGGGCCATGT
>NZ_RZOM01000421.1:0-4847 GCF_003999175.1 Mesorhizobium sp. M7A.F.Ca.ET.027.03.2.1
GGCCCAATGTCTGTAGGAACTCGCGCAGCGATTCCTGTTTGGCCAGCGATGGCGCGTCATGGACGCGATAGACCAGTTCCTGTTTCTTCGCCTCGAGCGTTTCGGCCGCCGCGACATTGGCCTGGATCATGAATTCTTCGATGAGCTTGTGGGCATCGAGCCGGTCCGGCACGATGACGCGATCGACGGTGCCGTCCGGCTTGAGCACGATCTTGCGCTCCGGCAGGTCGAGTTCGAGCGGCTGGCGTCCGTCGCGGCCGCGCTTCAGGATCGCATAGGCATCCCACAGTGGCTTCAGCACGGTTTTGAGGATCGGGCCTGTCTTGTCGTCCGGCGCGCCGTCGATCGCCGCCTGAGCCTGCTGGTAGGCGAGCTTTGCCGCCGACTTCATCATGACGCGATGGAAGGAGTGCCTGAGCTTGCGGCCCTCGGCCGAAAAAACCATGCGCACCGCGAGCGCCGGCCGGTCCTGGCCCTCGCGCAGCGAACAGAGATCGTTGGAGATGCGCTCGGGCAGCATCGGCACGACGCGATCCGGGAAATACACCGAATTGCCGCGCTTCAATGCTTCGCGGTCGAGCGCCGTGCCGTAGCGCACATAGGCGGCGACGTCGGCGATTGCGACAGTGGCAACCACGCCGCCGGGGTTCTTCTCGTCGAGATCCGGCGTGGCGAAGACGGCGTCGTCATGGTCCTTGGCGTCGGCCGGATCGATGGTGATCAGCGGCAGGTCGCGCCAATCCTCGCGGTGATCCAGCGTCGCCGGTTTGACCGCTTCGGATTCTGCGATGACGTCGGCCGGGAAGATATGCGGAATGTCGTGCGCGTGGATGGCGATCATAGAGACCGCCTTTTCGCTGGTCAGAGAGCCCAGCACGTTAAGCACCTTGGCCCTCGGCAGCCCATAGCGGGAAGCCCGCGCCGGCTCGACCTCCACCAGATCACCGTTCTTGGCGCCGTTCTGGAACTCCTTGTCGACGATCAGTTCGGGCTGGCGCCGTTCCACGGGCTCGATGCGGAAGGTGCCGTCCTGCAAGATGCGAAAGACACCGAGCACGGCATCGGTACGTTTTTCGAAAATCTTCACCACCCGCCCGGTGTAGGCGGGGCCGCCCAGGGCGACGTTCGTGTCGTCGGCCGGAAAGGTCTTGGCCAGCACGCGGTCGCCAATGCCGGGCGCCGGTCCACTGCCACTGCGCGACAGGCGGATGGAAACGATGGGCGGCGGTCCATTGGCCGTGTGTTCGGTAGGACGCGCCAAGAGCACGCCATCGGCATCGCGGTCGAAAATATCGAGGACCGTGACATGGGGCAGGGCACCGACGCGAGCCAGCCCCTTGCGCTCCTTGGTGAGGACGCCTTCGTCCTGCAAGTCGCGCAAAATGTCCTTCAGCCAGATGCGGTCGTCGCCGCGCAGTGCGAACGCCTTGGCGATGTCGCGTTTGCCGGCGCGATCGGGATTTTCGGCGATGTAGCGCAGGATTTCGTCACGCGAGGGCCGGTAGTCGTCCTTGACCTTGGCCCTGGTGTCGGCGGTGCGCGGATCGCCGTGGGTTCTGCCGGTGATCTTGCGCGCCACGCTGTCCTATCCTTTTTTCTTCGCGGCCGGCTTCTTCGCAGCCGGCTTCTTGGCTGCTGCCTTCTTGGTCGCCGGGGCCTTGGCCGCGGCTGCCTTTCGGAACGGCTTCTTGCCGCCGCCCTTGGCTTCCTTCTCGGCAATCAACGCCAGCGCATCCTCGATCGTCACCGACTGCGGATCCTTGCCCTTGGGCAGCGTAGCATTGACCTTGCCGAAATTCACGTAAGGCCCGTATTTGCCGTCGCGCACGACGATCTTGCCGCCGCCATCGGGATGGTCGCCAAGCTCCTTCAGCGCTGCGGCAGTACCGCCATTGCGGCCGCCCTTGCCCTTCAGCTGCTTCTCGGCGATCACCGATACGGCGCGGTTGAGGCCGATCGAGAACACGTCCTCGATGCTTTCGAGATTGGCATAGGTGCCGTCATGCAGCACGAAGGGGCCGTAGCGGCCAAGCCCGGCTGAGATCATCTTGGCGGTTTCCGGATGCTGGCCGACATCGCGCGGCAATGACAGCAGCGCCAGCGCCTTCTCGTGGTCGATCGACTCTGCCGTCCAGCCCTTGGGCAGGCTGGAACGCTTGGCTTCCTTGCCGTCGCCACGCTGCAGATAGGGGCCGAAGCGGCCGCTGCGCAGCGTGATTTCCTCTGACGTGTAGGGATCCTTGCCGATCACCTTGGTGCCGTCTTCGCCGCCGCCATTCTCGCCATTGGGATTGGCGGCATCGCCGAGCTGGCGGGTGAAGGAGCATTCGGGGTAGTTGGAGCAGCCGACAAAGGCGCCGAACTTGCCAAGCTTCAGCGACAGATTGCCGGTGCCGCATTTCGGGCAGATGCGCGGATTGGAGCCGTCCTCCCGCGTCGGGAACACCAGCGGTGCCAGTTCTTCATTGAGCGCGTCGAGCACGTCGGTGACGCGCAGTTCCTTGATGTCGGCGACGGCACCGGAAAAATCCTTCCAGAAATCGCGCAGCACGTCCTTCCAGGCGAGCTTGCCGTCGGAAATCTCGTCGAGCTTTTCCTCAAGGGACGCGGTGAAGTCGTATTCGACATAGCGTTTGAAGAAGCTTTCGAGGAAGGCCGACAGCAGCCGGCCCTTGGCCTGCGGCACCAGCCGGCGCTTGTCGATGGTGACGTAGTCACGGTCCTCTAGCGTCTTCAGGATCGCCGTATAGGTAGAAGGCCGGCCGATGCCGAGTTCTTCCAGCTTCTTGATCAGCGAGGCTTCGGAATAGCGCGGTGGCGGCTCGGTGGTGTGCTGGGTCGCGTTGATCGCCTGGCGGGCAAGCTGCTCGCCGGCGCGGATTTCGGGCAGGCGGCGATTTTCCTCGTCTTCCGCATCGTCGTCCTTCTGGTCGGTGTAGGCGGCAATGAAGCCGTCGAAGCGAACGACCGAACCGATGGCACGCAGCTCAGCGGTGCGCGATCCGTTGACCGCCTCGATCTCGGCGGTGGTACGCTCGATCTCGGCCGACTGCATCTGGCTGGCGATGGCGCGCTTCCAGATCAGCTCATAGAGCCGCATCTGGTCGGAATCGAGATAGTGCCTGACGGATGCCGGGGTGCGCATGAAATCCGTCGGGCGGATCGCTTCGTGCGCTTCCTGGGCGTTCTTGGCCTTGGCGGTATACTGGCGCGGCTTTTCCGGCAGGTATTTTGCGCCGAATTCCTTGGCAATGGCGTCGCGTGCGGCGTCGATCGCCTCGGGTGCCATCTGCACGCCGTCGGTTCGCATATAGGTGATGAGACCTGTGGTCTCGCCGCCGATCTCCATGCCTTCATAGAGGCGTTGCGCCACCTGCATGGTGCGGCTGGCCGAGAAGCCCAGGCCCGATGAGGCGGCCTGCTGCAGCGTCGAAGTGGTGAAGGGCGGGCCGGGATTGCGCTTGGTCGGCTTGGCTTCGACCGACACCGCCTTGAAGGTCGCGCCTTCAAGCATCGACTTGATGTCGTCGGCCTGCGCCTTGTTGGAAATGTCGAGCTTTTGCAGCTTCTTGCGATCGAAGGCGGTCAGCCGCGCTTCGAAATTCTCGTTGCGCGGCGTGCCCAGCAGTGCAGCGATCTGCCAGTATTCCTCGCGGATGAAGCGCTCGATCTCGGATTCGCGATCGCAGACCAGGCGCAGCGCAACCGACTGGACGCGGCCGGCCGAGCGGGCGCCCGGCAGCTTGCGCCACAGCACCGGCGACAGCGTGAAGCCGACGAGATAATCCAGCGCCCGGCGGGCGAGATAGGCATCGACCAGCGGCGCATCGATCTGGCGCGGATTGGCCATTGCCTCCAGCACCGACGATTTGGTGATGGCATTGAAGACGACGCGGCTGACCGGCTTGTCCTTCAGCGCGCGCTTCTGCTTCAGCACTTCAAGAACGTGCCAGGAAATGGCTTCGCCTTCGCGATCCGGGTCGGTGGCGAGGATCAGGCCATCGGCATCCTTGACCGCCTTGGCGATGTCGGCGAGTCGCTTGCCCGAGGCGGTGTCGACCGCCCAGGACATGGCGAAATCCTCATCCGGACGCACCGAACCATCCTTGGCAGGCAAATCCCTGATATGGCCGAACGAGGCCAGAACCTTGTAGTTCTTGCCGAGGTATTTGTTGATTGTCTTCGCCTTGGCCGGCGATTCGACGACGACGACGTCCATGAGGTCTCATATCAGCTGTGGTGCGGCAGAAGAATTCCGCTGCGCGCGACGAAATCTCGTTCTATTTGTCGCTCACATGGCCGCGCTTTTGCATCCGGTCAAGGGGAAGCGCCCAAATTGCGGGCCGGTCTGCTGCAATACACTCCTAGAGTGTATAGAGAAAATCACAGAATTTGGGAAAGGGAGATGGTGGTCTCAAGTCAGCGGAAACGACTGGTTTTCATTTTCGCCGAGTCGCGGAAAGCTGCTGGAGCAGTGGCATCGGGGCGACGCCAGTGGCAAATTGATCGACGCTGGCCGCCGGCTGCATAGAGCGATGCCTGGCGACCAGCCTTGTTCCGCCATCAGGCGTGAATGTATTGAGTATCTTAGTCGGCCTTGACGATATGCCAGACTTCGCCGACGCCGTCGCCGGTCACATCGCCGGGCTTCTTGTCCTTGATGAAGGTGTAGACCGGCTTGCCGTCATAGGCCCACATCTTGGTGCCGTCGGTGCGGTCGACAACGGTCCATTCGTCGTCCGCATTGGCGCCGGCTTCGGCTTTCAGCGGCGGCCAGTTGGTGGCGCATTTGTCGTAGCAATTGGTCTTGCCCTTCTCGTCCTTGTCATAGGTATACAGCGTCATGC
>NZ_RZOM01000422.1:0-4846 GCF_003999175.1 Mesorhizobium sp. M7A.F.Ca.ET.027.03.2.1
CTTCAAGGCTTAAGGCCATGGCCCACAAAAATGCACCCGTCATCAGGCGGGTGCATTTTTGTGACAGCGGCAGACCCGCCTGATCTAGGCGGCCGCCTGCGCTTTGCGCGCTTCCTTCATGTTTGGCAGGAACACGGTGAGCAATCCAAGAAACGGCAAATACGAGCAGATCTGGAAGACGAAATCGATGCCCTTCATATCGGCGACGATACCGAGCACGGCCGCCGCGATGCCGCCCATGCCGAAGGCGAAGCCGAAGAAGATGCCGGCGATCATGCCGACGCGGCCCGGCACGAGTTCCTGCGCAAAGACGACGATGTTCGAGAAGGCAGAGGACAGGATCAGGCCGATCAGCACCGTCAGCACCATCGTCCATTCCAGATTGGCGTAGGGCAAGGCGAGCGTGAAGGGCAGCACGCCGACGATGGAGAACCAGATCATCGCCTTCTGCCCGTAGCGGTCGCCGAATGGGCCGCCGAGCAGGATGCCCAGCGCCGAGGCTCCGAGGAACAGGAACAGCATGACTTGGCTCATCTGCACCGAAACGCCGAACTTATGCATGGAATAGAAGGTGTAGTAGCTGGCGAGGCTGGCGATGTAGGCATTCTTGCTCAGCACCAGCAGGGTCAGCACGATCAATGCGTTCATCACCTTGCGGCGCGGGAAGGGCGAAACGAAGCTCGCCGCCTTGCGGGTGCCCTGTGCGGCACGCAGCCGGCTGTACCAGCCGCCGACCTGCCACAAAACGATGATGCCGATCAGCGAGCCGATGGCGAACCAGGAAATGCTGGTCTGGCCGAACGGCACGACGATGAAGGCTGCCAGCAGCGGCCCCATGGACTGTCCGAAATTGCCGCCAACCTGGAACAGCGACTGCGCCAGGCCGAAGCGGCCGCCGGAGGCGAAGCGGGCGATGCGCGAGGATTCCGGATGGAAGATCGCCGAGCCGATGCCGATCAGCGAGGCGCCGATCAGGAGCAGCGAATAGTGCCCGGCATAGGCGAGCACAATCAGGCCGATCAGCGATGACGCCATGCCGTAGGGCAGCGAATAGGGCATCGGCCGCTTGTCGGTGATCATGCCGATCACAGGCTGCAGCAGCGACGCGGTCACCTGGAAGGTGAAGGTCAACAAGCCGATCTGCCAGAAATCGAGGCCATAATTCTCTTTCAGGAGCGGGTAAATGGCCGACAGCAGCGACTGCATGATGTCGTTGATGCAGTGGCAGAAGCTCACCGCCAGGATGACGGTGAAGGCCGTCGCCTGGGCTGAAGCGTGACTGGTGGTCGCCGGTGGGGCGACGCTGGCGGCTGTCGTATCGGTCAAGGTAGGCTCCGTGGTCTTTTTGGCGGGCAGGCCCGCAGGCAGTTGACGGACGCACCTGCGGCCGCCTTGTCGGACGCTCCTGTGGAGCGCTTGGGACCGGTGCCTTATAAGCTGCTTGCGGGATGACTTCTTTCGTGGTTTGGTCCAATAGTTTCGCAAGTGGGCCATATCGGATGCCGCACGGCAAAGAAGTCTTTCACGCTGGCAACGCCAATCTCGGGCAGTTGCACGAGAGCCGCTGGCAGTGGCTTGAGCAAGTGGCCGGGCCGGCGGTGGCATTGCCGACCGAATATCCCGATGGCTACCGTGTGCCGCAACACCGCCACAGCCGCAGCCAGCTCTTGCATGCGCTTGTCGGCGTGGTGCTGGTGACGACGCGCTACGGGCGCTGGATGGTGCCGCCCGACCACGCGATGTGGATTCCAGCCGGCACCGAGCATTCCGTCGAGATGCTGGGCGATGTCTCGATGCGTTCGGTCTATGTCATGCCACAGGCGATCCCCGGGCTGCCCGAAGGCTTGCGCGTCGTCGGCGTCACCGACCTGATGCACAGCCTGATCGTGGAATCGGAAAAGCTGCCGCAAGGCGGCGTTCTGGAAGGACGTGGTGGGCTGATCATGAACCTTTTGCTGCACGAAATCCCGACCTTGCCGGAACGGCCGCTCGGCCTGCCATTCCCGTCCGATCCAAGGCTGTCGGCGCTCTGCCGGCGCTTCGTCGCGGCACCGTCGCCGCATGCGACGATCGATGAATGGGCGGATGCCGCCGGCATGAGCCGCCGCTCCTTCACCCGCGCCTTCCAGCGCCAGACCGGCCTGTCGCTGTCGACATGGCGCCAGCAGGCCTGCCTGTTCGCGGCGCTGCCCAGGCTGGCGGACGGCGAGCCGATCACCAGGGTGGCGCTCGATCTCGGCTATGACAGCGTGCCGGCCTTCATCACCATGTTCAAGCGCATGCTGGGAACCTCGCCGCGCGGCTATATGCGCGGCGCACGAGAAAGCGTCGAGGTCGCTCGTCGCCTGGTCGGCCCGGTTCGGTTGGAAAGCCCTGCGCCGCAACGGCAGGTGCTGTTCTAGAGCATTTTACCGTTTCATGGAAACGGCGAGCTGCTCTAACTCTTTGTTTTGACGTAATTCTCTAGGGAAAGCGCTACGCGCTTTTCCCGGGAAAACCGCTTCACACTTTTCCTAGAATTGCTCTAGCTAGAATTGCTCTAGTCGAACAGGCTCGACACCGATTCCTCGGTCGCGGTGCGCGAAATGGCTTCGCCCATGAGGTCGGCGATCGAGATGACGCGGATGTTGGGCGCGTCGAGCACGCCCTGGGTGGGCTGGATGGAATCGGTGATCACCAGTTCCTGCAGCTTCGAGCCGGTGATGCGGGCAACCGCACCGCCCGACAGCACACCGTGGGTGATATAGGCGGTGACACTGGTGGCGCCGTTGGCCAGCAGTGCATCGGCGGCGTTGCACAGCGTGCCGCCGGAATCGACGATGTCGTCGATCAGCAGGCAATCCTTGCCGGCGACCGCGCCGATGATGTTCATGACTTCCGATTCGCCGGGCCGTTCGCGGCGCTTGTCGACGATGGCCAATTGCGCATCGAAGCGCTTGGCCAGCGCACGGGCGCGGACCACGCCGCCAATGTCGGGCGAGACAACCACGACGTTGCCGAGTTGCTTGTATTTGGCCTTCACGTCGCGGGCCATCACCGGCACGGAAAACAGATTGTCGGTCGGAATATCGAAGAAGCCCTGGATCTGGCCGGCATGCAGGTCAAGTGTCAGAACGCGGTCGACACCGGCGCGGGTGATCATGTTGGCGACCAGCTTGGCCGAGATCGGCGTGCGGCCGGAGGCGCGGCGGTCCTGCCTGGCGTAGCCGAAATAGGGGATGACCGCCGTGATGCGCTTGGCCGAGGAACGCATGAAGGCATCGATCATGATGAGCAATTCCATCAAATGATCGTTGGTCGGGAACGAGGTCGATTGCAGGATGAAGACATCCTCGCCGCGCACGTTTTCCTGGATTTCGACGAAGATTTCCTGGTCGGCGAAGCGCCTGACCGTGGCTTTGCCCAGCGGGACGTTGAGGTACCGGGCGACCGCTTCGGCCAGCACCCTGTTGGAATTGCCCGCGAAGAGTTTCATGCACGGTTCCTGGTGGAGGATGATGAGACCTGACGGACTCGCTTGCGCCCTTTAACCGGGCTTTTAGCGGCCCGCGCCGGTATTGCAAGCGCCGAGATCGGGAATCCGCCGGCTAAACTCAAGAAAGCTCCGCGCCATCGCCGGGCTGCAACAGGGAGCAGCGGACTTGCGCTGCTCCTTCTTCTCGTTGGGCATTGGATTTTCCCAAAACCGTCTCCACTTTTTGGGCCCGATGCCTCTAGCCCGCCTTGCCGCCGAGCCAGGCCGCGAATTGGTCGATGGTCTGGTCGGCGATCGTCTGCATGGTGGCCGGCGAGACCCCCTTCCAGCTGTCGCCGCCCGCGCTGGCGCCGGAATTGACCGACGGGGCCTTCTGCTGACCATTGATGCGGTGCAGCCGGTTGCCGGCGGGGTCATAGACATCCCAGACATAGATGACGGTGGTGTCGGCGCCTTCCGACATCGTCGAGAAATAGCCCTTCAGCACATGTGTCACGGTCTGGTCGGCGCTGCCGGCGAGCGTGATACCGCGCTGCCTGGCGCGGGTCTGCAACTCCGCCGTCAGAGGTGTCGCGGCTTCCACCGAAGCGCCGACGATCGGCGCGATCTGCAGGCGGGTCTTCGACAGGATGGCAGCGCTTTGGGCTGATGTGACCGGTGCGGCGGTGGTTGCGGGAGCGCCCGCCGTGCTGGTGGCGGGCAGCGTCTGGGTCGACGTCGCCGGCGGAGTGATCGCCGACGGTTCGAGCACGTCCTTTGCGTTGGTGCAGGCGGCAAGAGCCAATGCCACAAGCAATGACACGGTCGTCACATGCGATCGTCTCATTTGCCTTCTAACTCCTTGGCGAAGAACGCCTCCCATTGTGGATTCACTGTACGATCAAGTCGAGATCATGGCGGGACAGCGGCTTGGGCTGGGATTCGGTGGTCAGGTAGGTGCGGCCAAGCGTCATCGCCGTCTCGGTATCGGAGTCCATGATGATCATATGGGCGAACAGCGTCATGTTGGGCGCGATCGGTTCGGGATTGCCCTGGTAGAACATCGGCATGTCCATCCAGGACGGGGTGAAGCGGGCGCCGACCGAATAGCCGCAGGCGTTCAGCCGGTGCTTGGTCAGGCCGTGTGCCTCCATGGTGCGGGCATGCGCATCGAAGACGTCGCCGAAGCTGTTGCCCGGCGTCATCGCCTTTTCGACAGCCAGGAGTGCCGCGCGGGCGGCGTCGAACAATTCCTGATGGCGCTTCGACACCTTGCCGGTCAGCACCGTGCGCATCATCGGTGCGTGGTAGTGGTTGAAGACGCCGGCCCATTCGAGCGTCAGCTGGTCATTTTTGGTGAGCTTGCGGCGGCCGGCCTTGTAGCGGCACAGC
>NZ_RZOM01000423.1:0-4840 GCF_003999175.1 Mesorhizobium sp. M7A.F.Ca.ET.027.03.2.1
CCAATCCCGATTGGCTGTCGAGCTTCTTCAATTCGCTGAGGGTCGCGGGCCTCGTCGCCGTTGCCGCCACGCTGATCGGCACGCTGGCGTCGCTTGGCCTCAGCCGCATGAAACATTCCGGCGCCGGCCTGCTGCGCGCTATCCTGATCACGCCGATGATCGTGCCCGGCGTGGTGCTGGCGATCGGCATCTATGCCGTTTACCTCGACTACCAGTTTGTCGGCACCACCACCGGCTTCGTCATCGCGCACACGATGCTGGCGATCCCCTTCGTCATCATCGCCGTATCGGCAAGCCTCGAAGTCTTCGACGTGCGGCTGGAAACGGCGGCGGCCAGCCTCGGCGCCAACCGCTTCACCACATTCCGCACCGTGACCTTGCCGCTGATCGCGCCCGGTATCCTGTCCGGGCTTTTGTTTGCCTTCGTCACCTCCTTCGATGAAATCATCGTCGCGCTGTTCATCACCAGTCCCTACCTCAAGACCTTGCCGGTGCAGATCTTCACCAGCATCACCCGCGACGCCGACCCGACGGTGACGGCCGTCGGAACCATCATCTTCATTGCCACGACGCTGATCATCAGCGCCGGGCTGATCATCAGCTCGAAATCGACGAGGAGTTGAGATGACTGCGAGGGAACGTGGCGCGGCCATCGACATCAAGGGCGCAACCAAGCGTTACGGCAATTTCACCGCGCTCGACGATGTCAGCCTGCATATCGAGCCGGGCGAGTTCATGACGCTGCTGGGG
The DNA here is from genome assembly GCF_003999175.1 of Mesorhizobium sp. M7A.F.Ca.ET.027.03.2.1. NCBI lineage: Bacteria > Pseudomonadati > Pseudomonadota > Alphaproteobacteria > Hyphomicrobiales > Phyllobacteriaceae > Mesorhizobium > Mesorhizobium sp. M7A.F.Ca.ET.027.03.2.1. The sequence goes on from NZ_RZOM01000423.1 coordinate 751, forward strand.
CCCAGCGGCTCCGGCAAGACGACCACGCTCAACGTCGTTGCGGGCTTCACCGACCTCACCGCAGGCGATCTTGCCGTCGGCGGCAAGAGCATCGTCGCCCTGCCGGCGCACAAGCGCAACATCGGCGTCGTCTTCCAGCACTACGCGCTGTTTCCGCACATGACGGTCGGCAAGAACGTCGCCTATCCCCTCACCTTGCGCGGCATGGACAAGCAGGCGCGCGACCGTCTCGTCGTACGAGCACTGGACATGGTCAAGATGGCCGATTTCGCGCATCGCTATCCCTCCGAACTTTCCGGCGGCCAGCAGCAGCGCGTGGCGCTGGCGCGTGCCATCGTCTTCGATCCGCCGCTGCTGTTGATGGACGAACCGCTCGGCGCGCTCGACAAGAAACTGCGCGAATGGCTGCAGCTGGAGATCAAGCGGATCCACCGCGAACTCGGCACCACCTTCGTCTATGTGACGCACGACCAGGAAGAAGCGCTGGTGCTCTCCGACCGCATCGCTGTGTTCAATCAGGGCCGCATCGAACAGGTCGGAACCGGCCGCCAGCTCTACGACGAGCCGACGACCTTGTTCGTGGCGAAGTTCATCGGCGAATCGACCAGTTTGCGCGGCGAGGCCCAGGCGTCCGGAGACCAGACCAGCCTGACGATCGCCGGCCAGAAGATCGTGGCCTACGGCAAGCTCGCCGGCGGCCGCAAACCGGTGGTCCTGCTGCGGCCGGAGAAGCTGTCGCTTGCCGGCACCAACACGCCTCCCGCCGCCGGGCAGAACAGCCTCACTGGTGAGGTCAGCGAAGCGATCTATCTGGGGTCGGGTTCGAAATACCAGGTGACGCTTCGCGACGGCTCGGTCGCCATCGTGCGCTCGTCGCTGGAAGCCACACCGTTCTCGATTGGTGACACGGTCGATCTGCGCTGGTCCGTCGTCGATGCAAAACTTCTTGCCGACGACGACCGCGCCGACATGACGATGACCTGACCGCTTTTCCCCACAGGGTTTTTAGACATGGACGCCAAAGTCAACGGCAACGTCTCGTTCTGGTATGCCGACATCGGTCTGCCGGCCTACCGCGCGCCGCTTCCAGGTGATCTCGAAGCCGATGTCTGCATCGTCGGCGCCGGCTACACCGGCTTGTGGACGGCTTATTATCTGAAGAAGGCCGATCCTTCGATCCGCATCGCCATCGTCGAGAGGGAGTTCGCCGGCTTCGGCGCGTCGGGCCGAAATGGCGGCTGGCTGTCCGGCGGCTTCAGCTGGTCGCGCGAAAAATATCTGCAGACCTCGACGCGCGGCGCCGTCATCGACATGGAAACCGCCATGCATGGCACGGTCGACGAAGTGATCGCGGTGACCGAGACCGAAGGCATCGATGCCGACATCCGCCGGGTCGACAATCTGACGGTCGCCACCAACCCGCCGCAGCTCGAACGGATCAAGGCCGCCTATGCCGATGCGATCGGCTGGAGCGTGCCGAGCGAGCGTGTCAGCCTGATCGGTCAGGAAGAGGCCAGAGCCCGCATCAACATCAGAAATGTGCTTGGCGGCTATATCCACCACGGCACCGCGCGCGTGCAGCCGGCCAAGCTGGTGCGCGGCCTGTCCGAAGCCGTCGAACGCATTGGCGTGCCGATCTACGAGCAGACCACCGTGACCGGCATCGAGAAGGGCAAGGTCACGACGAGCCGCGGCACCGTGCGCGCGCCAATCATCATCCGTGCCACGGAAGGGTTCACGGCCGGCATACCAGGCAATGAGCGGCTCTGGCTGCCGCTCAACAGCGCGCAGATCATCACCGAGCCGCTGCCGCAATCGCTATGGGACGAGATCGGCTGGGAGGGCCATGAGCTTCTCGGCGACGCCGCGCACGCCTATTGCTATGCACAGCGCACCAGGGAAGGCCGCATCACCATGGGCGGACGCGGCGTGCCCTACCGCTACGGCTCGCAGACCGACGTGCGCGGCCAGACGCAGCAGGCGACGATCGAAAGCCTGCACGCGATCCTCATCCGCCTTCTGCCACAGACAGCCAAGCTTCGCATCGACCACGCCTGGTGCGGCGTGCTGGGCGTGCCTCGCGACTGGTGCACGACGGCCGGTCTCGACCCTGAGACCGGCATCGGCTGGGCCGGCGGCTATGTCGGGCTCGGCGTATCCAGTTCCAACCTGTCGGGCCGCACGCTGCGCGACCTCATCCTGCGGCGCGACACCGAACTGACCCGACTGCCCTGGGTCAACCGCCAGGTCAGCAAGTGGGAGCCCGAGCCGATGCGCTGGCTCGGAGTCCACTCAATGTATCAACTCTATCGCGTCGCCGACGAACGCGAGGAGGCCGGCCTCCAGCACACGTCGAAACTCGCCGCGATCGCCGACCGCATCACCGGGCATTGAGCCTCGGAGCGACTCCAAAACTTTCTGCTTTTTCAGTGCCTGCCCGGAGACTGCCATGACCGATTTCCAGACCTTCGCCCATCTCGCCTCGATCGATCTCGGCGAGCCCGAGCCCAAGCCGACCTCGATCAGCGGCAATCAGTTCGAAGCAGCGAAGACGCTGTGGACCTCGCCCGACGGCACGCTGGAAGTCGGCGTCTGGGAGTGCACGCCGGGCCGCTTCACCGCATCGCGCGACAGCAATTCCGAAACGTGCCACATCGTGTCAGGCCGGGCCTCGCTGCATGGTCCCGATGGCCGCAGCAAGGACGTCGGCGCCGGAGAGATGCTGGTGCTGCCGAAAGGCTGGAAAGGCGAATGGACGATCCACGAGAAGACGCGCAAGCTCTATATCCTGCACTTCGAGGCGTGAGCCGACGTCCGCTTTGGCCGAAGCCTCCCCAACTTCGTCATCCTAGGGCGAAGCAGGAGCGAAGCTCCGTCGCGGAGACCCTGGGATCCATTCCGTGACAGCCATCGAGGAATGCAGCGGAACAGAATTCTGCACCGCTGCAGCGCTTTGAGGTCGCGGCATGTATCCCTTGGGCTGCGGAGCAGCTCCAAGGGTCTGCGCCGCGTCGCTACGCTCCTTGCTCCGCCCGTGGATGACGAAGCGATGGGCGCTACTCGTCGTCCAAACCGCCGGCCGTCGGCTTGCCTTCTATCGCCTGCCGCAAGGCGTCGTTGATGCGGTCCTGCCAGCCCGGCCCATCCTCCTGGAAGTGGTCCAGCACGGCGCGGTCGATCCGGATCGAAACAAGCTCCCTGACGCCTGGAGCGGCCGGCGGCTCGCGCACCGGAGCGGCCGGCTTCTTCACCGGTTTGAAAGCCGCCTCGGCGGCCTCCATCGGATTTGTCGGTCGGCGCGGGGGATTTGCCATTGGGATGACCCTGACTGAGACGATTCGTGCGCAGCACGCTTGCGCCACCATAGCCCAACCAGCGCCGTCGCGCAGGCCCATTTGGTTGGGACAATCACTCGGCTGCTTGAAGACTCTGCGCCTCGATGATGACCCTGATCTCGGCGCGGCAGGAGCCGCAATTCGTGCCGGCATGCAGGGCAGCGCCGATTGCCGCGACGCTGCCGCAGCCGCGGCGCACCGCTTCGACGATCTGGTTGGCGCCGACGCCGAAACAGGAGCAGACAATGGCGCCGCGATCGACGTCGACCCCGCCCGGCCGTCCGGCCACGATCGCCAGCCTTCCGCGCCGGTCGACATGATCGGCACTTAACTGTTCCGCCGCCCAGCCGCGCGACACGGCGACCGGGCCGGGCGCGACGAACAAGGCGCCTGACAGTTGATCGCCGTCGAAGGCGGCGATGCGATGCTGGCCGGCGTCGCAGTCATGATAGGCGAGCATTTCCGCACCCGGTGACGCGCCGAACAGTGACCCGGCAAAGCCGGCCCAGTCGATGTCGTCTTCGGCAAAGGCAAGCTCGACCCGCCAGCCGCCCTTGCATTTGGCCACGGCCCAATAGGCCGCGGCATCGGGCGACGGCCTATGCCGCGTCACCGCAAAGCCGAAGGCTTTTGCGGCGAATTTCTCGATGCGGGCGGCGACATGTTTCAGCGCCGGCTGGCCGGAAATGGGATCGGTCAGCGGCGCGGTCAGCGTGTCGAGCCGGCCCTTTGCCGAGAACTGATCGGTCCAGTGC
>NZ_RZOM01000424.1:0-4835 GCF_003999175.1 Mesorhizobium sp. M7A.F.Ca.ET.027.03.2.1
GGCTGGTCCTGTGCAGCAATGCGTCGATGGTTTACTTCGCTTTGGATTCTCCGTGTGGCAGTCGTCACGACGCTGGCCTGTTCGCTGCTGCTTCAGGCCGGCTACTTCGGCCGCGTGCTCTTTCTGAGCTGGTCATGCGGCTTGGCGCAAAGCAAGCTTCTTGTGCTCGCGCAGGTCATCCATGTTGATGTAGCGGTTGGCCTCCATCCAGTTTTCGTTGGTTTCGACGGCCAGCGCCCTGACCAGGCGCAGGCAGCTTTCGGCGTTCGGGAAGATGCGCACGACATAGGTGCGCCGGCGGATTTCCTCGTTGAGGCGTTCCAGCATGTTGGTGGACTTCAGGTGCTTGTGGTGCTGGCGCGGCAGGCAAAAGAAGGTCAGCGTGCATTCGATGGTCTCCTCTCCCCAGCTCGTCAGTCGCGGATAGCGGCCCGACCATTTGGCAAGCCATGCGGCGAGATCGGCCTTGGCCTCGGCGAGATCGCGCGGTCGTAGAGCCAGCGCAACTCCTGCAGGCAATCATCGCCACGATTTCTCGGCAGGTGATCGAGCGCGTTCCTGAGGCACGTAGCAGCGCTGCCAGGCGGGCTTCGGGGATCACCCCGCCGATCGCCGCCACCAGGCTGGCATGATCGTCGGACACGACCAGTTCGACGCCCCTGAGCCCGCGCGCCTTCAGCGCGACGAGGAAATCCCTCCAGGCCGAGCGGCTTTCGCGATTAGCCATCTCGACGGCCAAGATCTGGCGCCGGCCGTCCCAATCGATGCCGACAGCGATCAGCACCGCCTGGCTCATGACGACGCCGCCCGACGCGATCGCGCCAGATGCCCGATACGCTCGTCACAACCGGTGGCGTGCAGTCCAACCATACGCGCATGGTCGCTGCGGTCGCCGCCAAGACCGGCATGAGATGCCTCCTGGTCCAGGAGAGCTGGGTCCCACATGGACATCCGCGCCTGGTTCAGCCCTAGCGGTGAAGGCATGGCAGCAAGCTCAGCGCCGCTAAACAACACATCGCCAAGGCATGCGAACATTGCATGCTCTCTCGCTCGAACACGCCGCGGCGGGGGCGCTCGTCTCCACGTAGAAGGACCAGATTTGCCATCGAGCCTTCTCCTGTTCACGGCAAATTTCACCCTAAATGCACCGCCGCCTCGGAGATTGGCCCCAGCAGATGTCCGTAGGCAATCATTCTCTGACGTTGCCGAGCGGCGGAACTGGGCGCCATATTCCTTTACCATCAGACGGACCCGGTTCTCGACGTCGCGGCTGATAGCGACAAGGCAGGTGCCAGCGGGAGGATGGCGTTCCAGCGGCCCGCCCCAGTTCGAAATACGACTAACCGTCACGGAAGACTTAACTTGGCAGTTCGGCCACCGTCTACGACAAAAATCTGGCCGGTGACGAATGCAGCTTCGTCGGAGGCAATCCATGCGACCATGGCGGCAACTTCCTCAACGCGGCCTGTTCGGCCCAACGGATGAATGGTACCAAGCCGTTCCAGTGCCTTCTCGGGCAAAGCGGCGACGAAATCGACATTGAGATCCGTATCGATCCAACCAGGCGCTACGCCATTGCAGCGCACCCCGTCTTGCCCGCCGTCCACCGCTACGGCGCGTGTAAGGCCATGCAGCCCAGCCTTCGAGGCACAATATGCCGCGTGCCCTGGGTTAGAGGCCAATCCCTCTATCGAGCCAACATTGACGATTGAGCCACGGCTTCTGCGAAGATGAGGCATGGCGCGACGGATCAGCAGGAAAGGAGCATCAAGATTCAGCGCCATTGTGCGTCGCCACTCGTCAAGCCCGGTATCATCTACCCTTGCTTCAACCATGCACCCAGCGTTGTTGACCAGGATATCGAGGCGGCCAGCCTGTCGAACGACATGGTCAATTACCATGTTCGGAACGCCGGGGTCGCAAAGGTCCGCGACTATCCCTTCTCTATGACCGGTCGCCTCGAGCTGAACCGCAAATACTCTGGCCCCGTCGCTGGCAAGTCTGTCGGCGATTGCCGCCCCAATGCCGCGGCTAGCCCCGGTCACTAAGGCGACCTTCCCCATAAAACGCTTCATTCGGCTGCCCTTTCGCCATTCACCGTTACAAGCATGCCGACGCGAGACGCACGCGCAGGCCGGTTTAATCCGGACACCTTCTCCCGCGTGGTCAAGGCCTACTCCACCCCGTCGGCGATGCGACCATTAAGCGGCCGCAAGATGAATAGGCGTCTCTGACTCCGAAGGCCCAACCTGATGGCCGTGCGCGACGCACGAGCCCGGTCCGGCGCCGCGATTCGTTGCTCTTAGTCGATTTGAACTGAAATGCGAGCATCTGCGCTGACGCTTCTTTCTTCGTTAGGTGCCCGGGCTTTGTCCCATACCACCATGATTTCATGGGTTTCAAAGGCATCCTCAGAACATGTTTAGTAACACCCTGTATATTGATGCCAATTCAGCTGCGATGGACCCATATGCCTGAACGAATTGGCCCGTAAGCCCTTCTTGCTATCAAACCCTTTTATGCTTTCTCCTCGGCCCGCCCTGCGATCGTGCCTTCAGGACATTGCTTTGCGGAGCCGCACAGAGGGCGCCGTAATAAACCTCCTCACCCTTGTAGTTGGCTAAGGCCTGCAGCAAGTTCGGTAGAAGGTGTTGTTTCAGCTCGTCCAGCATAGGGTCCGCACTGTCCAGCGATTTCAGTGCGAACTCGATTAGCTCAATCGCACGATCTTGGTTGCCGCTCTCGTGATAGTATCGAGCCACCGCCGGATAAGTCCGGAACTTGTGGCCGTCGCCTTGGAGTGGATTGCGTGCCAGGATATGCTCGGCCAACTCTTTGCCGAGCGCGAAGCGCTCATGAGACGGAAAGTGCGAGTGGTCGTGCGCCGGACCGAAAAGTTGGTCTAATGTTGCCAGCAGCCAATGCTCGGAGTTCCTTTCGATCGCGTCGCGAGCCAATTGGCGTATGACAGGCAACCCGGCCGGCATGTCTTGCATTCTGTGAAGCAATACATGCGCCTGAGCCAAGCGGAAGTTGATGTCGTCGGGCATCAAGGCGCTGCCCTCTTCGACTGCTGAGAGTGCCGTCTCCCAGTCCTCTTTTCTCACTGCGGCCCAAAATCTCCTATTAATTGACTTGGTCAACGCTTGTTCGCGCTCGGCGATCCGCTTCGAGTCGACTTTCGATGCGTCGCTGGTGCGCCAGCGGCCGTTGAGCACTCTCGCCAAGACCTCGTTAAGTCGAGTAGCGTGACCGATATAGGCGATACGACCGTCTGCATCGATTACAAACAAGATCGGAAATTCGCCAGAAAAGCTTGCTTCCATCCAACGCTTTTTCATTTGGCCCGTATGGTCGAACGCGATCGGAAAATTCAGGTTCGAGCACTTTTCGGTCAACCACGCGTCCAGCTTGACCCGCGCCTCAACCGTCGATAGCGCGCCTTCATGAGCCGCGACCACGATGACCTCGAGCCCACTGTGCTTGAACCTTTCCTGCATCTGCATCAGATGGTGCATCGCCGCCGCACATGGTTCACTCCCAGTTGCCCAAAATTCGACGACGTATACTTTGCCGGGCTGGAAATGTGCGATGGGCTCGCCGCGCACCCAAGTCTCCACATTGATCGAAGGAGCCGGCGACCCCATCTGCAAAACCATATTGCTCTCCAACGCCATCCCAAAGCTGCGCGGCTTTATGGCAAGCTGTTCCCTGAGAGACGGTGCACCGAGTCGACTGAAAGGAGGCCTCTATCGTCAGGCGGGCTTCGATGCAGTCAGCCGTCAATCAGTTTTGCCGCATTTCAACCAGCAAAGGCCGTGCCAGCGCGCTGAACGCCCGCTGACGGCATTAATTTACCTTTGAAAACATCCATGTGTAATGATGCGGACATTTTTGTCAGGTGTTTGTTTCGAATCCGCCATTTTGTCAGTTGCTGTCGGTCTGGGCGTTTAGAGTCCTCGCGCCAGACTGCGATGGGGCAGCAGCACCTGAATACAGACCTGCCACTGAGAATTTCCTCCATCTGAGACTAGAGTCAGGGTCCTTGATTACGGACTGATGAAGACAAAGCGATTTACGGAAGAGCAGATCATCGCGGTTATGCGCGAGCATGAAGAGGGTGCGAAGGCTGGCGATCTTGCCCGCAAGCACGGGATCTCCGAGGCGACGCTGTATAGCTGGAAGGCCAAGTATGGCGGGATGGACGTCTCCGACGCCAAGCGCCTGAGGCCTTGGAAGACGAGAACGCCAAGCTAAAGAAGCTGCTCGCCGACGCTCGAAGCCTCGGCAGTGCGCGAGCTTCTGTCGAGGAAGGCTGCGACTTCATACATCTCGGCCAGGAGGATTTGCAGACCGCTGACCTCTTGGCGATACGGGCAGCCGGCGTAAGGCTCGGACTGAGCACACATGATCATCAGGAGCTGGAAACGGCGATGGCCGCCGAGCCTGACTACATAGCGCTTGGACCCATCTATCCGACCATCCTGAAGAAGATGAAATGGGCGCCGCAAGGGGTCGAACGGATCAGCGAATGGAAGCGCCAGGTCGCGCCGTTTCAATTGGTCGCCATTGGTGGCCTCAACCCTGAGCGGCTCGACGGTGTCTTTGCGGCTGGCGCGGACAGCGCGGCGGTGGTGACCGACATCACGCTCAACGACGACCCCGAGGCGCGCACGCGAGAATGGATCGAAAAGACGGACCAATGGCGCTGAGGCGAGAACCACATGTGCTTGTCGTCGGTGGATCGGACTCCAGTGGCGGTGCTGGAATTGCACGCGATATCGAGACGATCTCTGCCATTGGCGTGCGCACCTGTCTCGCCGTCACAGCGCTAA
>NZ_RZOM01000425.1:0-4833 GCF_003999175.1 Mesorhizobium sp. M7A.F.Ca.ET.027.03.2.1
GACAGCCTGCCAAGCCGGTCCTCGGCATGGACGTCGACGCCGGCATTGTAGAACACGATGTCCCAATGGGCTTGGGCGGAGAGCTCCGGCAGGATGGCGGCGAGCCTCTTCATGTAAGCGGCGTCACCCGTGCCGTCGGGCAGCGCGACATCGAGGTCGGAGGCGATCTTGCGCACGGGGTAGTTGCGGTCGCCATGCATGGAAAAGGTGAACACGCGTGGATCATCGGCAAGAATATCCGCCGTGCCGTCGCCCTGGTGCACGTCGAGATCGACGACCAGGATGTTGCGCGCCGTGCCTTCGGCGAGCAGGACCAGCGCGGCGACGGCGACATCGTTGAAGGTGCAGAAGCCCGCTCCTTGCGCGCGCCGCGCATGATGGCTGCCGCCGGCGGTGTTGCAGGCGATACCGTGGCGCAAGGCCAGCCGCGCCGCCAGCACGGTGCCGCCGGTGGCAAGCTGCGCGCGCAGCGAGACGCGGGGTCCGATCGGAAAACCGATCTCGCGCTCGATCTTCTCGGGCACGCGGCAGTTGACGGCCTGGTCGACATAATTCGCCGCATGGGCAAGCTCCAGCCATGACACCGGTGCCGGTTCGGCGGTGCTGAGCGCGTCGGGGCCGGCGAGGCCACGTGAACGCAACGCCTCCATCAGCAGGGGATATTTGCTCATCGGGAAGCGATGGTTGACGGCGAAGCCGGCGTCGTAGTCGGGATGATGGACGATGTGCAGGGGCATGAACTGGATCCGGCGGCTCGCGCCAGGCCGGGGATTTCGGTTGGCCGTCACGGGAAGAGTGATTGCACGGTGGCTGGAAAATGGGCCACATCGGCAGTTCGATCAAGCCGCAATCAGCAAGGCAGCAATCCTTGGACAAAGGTGCAACACCAGCCGACGCCGGATCCCCCATCCACGCGGGATCCCCTCTTCACGCCGGATCATTTGTCGTCACCAATCGCTCCGTGCTCGCCATCGCCGTGCCGATGACGCTTGCCTACCTGACGACGCCGATGCTCGGCCTGGTCGACACGGCTGTCATCGGCCAGTTCGGCGATGCCGCCTTGCTTGGCGGCCTGGCGGCCGGCGCATTGATCTTCGACGTCGTCTTCACCTCTTTCAATTTCCTGCGCTCGGGCACCACCGGGCTCGTCGCACAGGCGTTTGGGCGTGGCGATGCCCTGGAGGAACAGGCGGTTTTCTGGCGCGCCGTGCTGATCGCGGTTATCGCCGGCATCGTGCTCGCTGCCCTTGCGCCGCTGGTCGCCATCGCCGGGCAAAAGTTCATGGGCGCCGAACCGCGCGTCAGCGAGGCGATGGGCGTCTACATCAGGATCAGGCTGCTCGCGGCGCCGTTCTCGCTGATCAACTACGCCATCCTCGGCTATGTGCTGGGGCGCGGCGAGGGCGGGCTTGGGCTGATGCTGCAATTGGTGCTGAACGGCATCAACATCGCGCTCTGTTTCCTGCTTGGGTTGGAACTTGGCTGGGGTGTCGCCGGCGTTGCCTGGGCGACCGTCACCGGTGAGTTCCTGGCCATGCTGCTCGGCCTGGCGATCGTGATCCGCCGGTTCCGGGCCGCCCCATCCTTGCCGCGCCACCGCCTGCTCGACATGGCCGCCTTCCTGCGCATGATGTCGCTCAACCGCGACATCATGATCCGCTCGTTCTCGCTGCTCGCCGCCTTCGCATTGTTCACCCGCCAGGGCGCGCAGTTCGGCACGGTGACGCTGGCCGCCAACGCCGTGCTGATGAACTTCTTCCTCGTCGCCGGCTATTTCCTCGACGGCTTTGCCACCGCCGCCGAACAGCTGGCGGGCCGTGCCGTCGGCGCACGTGCCGCCGCACCGTTCCGCCAGGCCGTGCGGCTGACGTTGTTTTGGGGTTTCGGACTGGCGGGAGCCGCGACGCTGGTAATGCTGTCTGGTGGCGCCAATCTGGTCGCTCTCGTGACGACATCGGAGGAAGTCCGTTCGGTGGCCGACATCTACCTGCCATGGGCGGCATTCACGGCGCTGAGCGGTGTGCTGGCGTTCCAGATGGATGGCGTCTTCATCGGCGCGACCTGGTCCCGCGACATGCGCAACATGATGCTGCTGTCGTTCCTGGTTTTCGCGGCCGCGCTGCTCACCCTTGCGCCCGCCTTCGGCAACAATGGACTGTGGGCGGCGCTGCACGTCTTCCTGCTGGTGCGAGGCTTCAGCCTGCTGACGATCCTGCGGCTCAGGGTGCGGACGGCGTTTTAGACGGTGCCCCGGAAGGCCCTGCGCCGTCCAGGCAGCGAACGGCACCTGTTCGTGATAGGAATTTTTTCTTGACTCGGTGATCTCAGCTATGGTACATTTTTGGCCATGGTGCTGATTTGCGCCAGTGACCCGCCGCACAGGCGGGTTTTTCGTTTGATGCTCCGTCAGCCAATGCGCCGGCGAGGCTCCGAAGCAACCCGTTAAACCGAATTCGTTGCCCTGCTGTGCGGTCGGATGCACTTGCACTTTCAGTCGATTTCCAACAGACTTGATGCACCAATTGTTCCAGGGCGAGCTTATGCGAAGCTACCTGCCATATGTCTTGGGCGCGGCGCTGGGATTGCTCGCTGCGTTCATTCTCTCCGCGGTTTCTGGCATCGGCGGCACCGCGCAGTTGCTTCTCTTCGGCGTGTTGCCTGCCATCGGCGGCGCCATTTGCGAGCGGGCCGTCAGTCGCAATCTACGCTCCTGAGAGCAGGCTCAGAGTTGCCTGGACGCCCAGAAGTCGAGGCGGCTGTCGCGCAACTCGCAAATCGACTTCAGCCGTTCCTTTTCGACGAAACGGACCATTCCGGAAAGAATACGGCCTGGCAGTGAAGGCCCGGCATAAATCATGCCGGTGTAGAGCTGGACCAGATCAGCACCCGCACGGACCTTGTCCAGCGCCGTATCGGCGGAATCGACGCCGCCGACGCCGATGATGGCGCGATCCGGTCCGAGCAGCTTGCGCATCTTCGCCAGCACGATGGTCGAACGCTCGAACAGCGGCTTTCCGGAGAGCCCGCCGGTCTCGCGCGCGGTGTCGCCGCTGCGCAATGGCGGTCGGGAGATGGTGGTGTTGGAGACGATGACGCCGTCCACCTGCTTTTCGGTGACCTCGGCGGCGATGTCCTCCAGCTCTGCCTCGACCAGATCCGGCGCGATCTTCAGGAACACTGGCGGCTGCGCCGTTGCCGTGGCGCGCGCGGCCATGACCCGCGACAAGAGCTCGCCAAGCTGCTCGCGCGCCTGCATGTTGCGCAGGCCCGGCGTGTTGGGCGAGGAGATGTTGACGGTGAGATAGCTGGCGTATTGCGCAAACCGGGCGACACCGCGCTCATAGTCGCCGATGCGGTCGCTGCTGTCCTTGTTGGCTCCGATGTTGACACCGACGATGCCGGAGCGCCCCTTGCGTGCGGAAAGGCGCTTTTCGGCCGCTGCATGGCCTTCATTGTTGAAGCCCAATCGGTTGATCACCGCATCGTCGGCAGTCAGCCGGAAGATACGCGGCTTCGGATTGCCGGCCTGCGGCAACGGCGTGATGGTACCGACCTCGGCGAAACCGAAGCCCAGGCCAAGCAACGCGTCCGGAACCTCGGCGTTCTTGTCATAGCCGGCCGCCATGCCGATCGGATTGGGGAAATCGAGGCCGCAGACGCTGACCTTCAGCCGCGCGTCGAGCGTCGTCCGCGCACCGACCGGCAGGCCGCATCGCAGCGCCGCAATCGACATGCCATGCGCGGTTTCCGGATCGAAGGCGAACAGCAGCTTCTGGCCGAGCCGGTCGAGCACGCTCATTGCCCCTCCAGTGCCGGGAACTGGTGCACACCATCGGCGCCAAGCGGCAGCGGCCGGACCCACAGCACGGCCTTGAGGTCCAGCGGGCCATAAAGATGCGGAAACAGCGCGCCGCCGCGCGAGACCTCGTATCTCAGCGCAGCACCCAGGCCGGCGCCGTCGATGGCGACCAGCAGAAGGTCCGTCTGGCCGGCAAAGTGCTTTGCCGCCGTTTCCCTGACCTGTGCTGCCGTTGAGAAATGGATGAAGCCATCGGCGACATCGATCGGCGCGCCGGTGAAGCGACCATGCGTTTCGGCCTCGCGCCAAGGCGCTTGCGGGGTTATCTTGTAGATAATCTGAGACATGGTTGCGCTATAGTCCGAACCAGCCATTCGGGAAAGGCCACGCCAAGGGTCTTCCCCATTTCCGGCGCAAACATGCGATATCTGAGGCCTTGGCCATGGAGGACAACATGCGTCTGCAGCACATCTTGATCCCCGCCGCGCTCGTTTCGCTGGTCGCGGCTTCAGCTTATTCGGAAGAGACCGACCGCTACCGCCTGGAAAAGTCCGATAGCGGCTTTGTCCGTATCGATACGCAGACCGGCGCCATGTCGATTTGCGAGGAACGTTCGGGCCAGCTCGTCTGCAAGATGGCGGCCGACGAACGCGCTGCTTTCCAGGACGAGGTCGACCGCCTGCAAACCTCGATGAAGGCGATGGACGAGCGCGTCACCAAGCTCGAGAATTCGCTCTCCGCCCGCCTCGAATCGAAACTGCCGAGCGAGGAGGATTTCAACAAGACCATGAGCTACATGGAGCGCTTCCTGCGCGGCTTCATGGGCATCGTCAAGGATATGGACAAGGACGACGGCGCCCAGAAGACCTGAGCGCTTCAACCAGGGGAGGCGGCGCGCTGGCTTTGCCGCTTGAAAACAGCGCGCAGCCCCTCATAATCGTCCAATTGAACCCGAAAAGCCAAAAATCATCGGGGATTTGGGGAGGGACATTTGCCGGCAGGCTATTCTTTCGTCATCGCCGACGATCATCCGC
>NZ_RZOM01000426.1:0-4828 GCF_003999175.1 Mesorhizobium sp. M7A.F.Ca.ET.027.03.2.1
GGCGACAGATCCTATCGAAAGGCGCGGCGCTCTTCACACTTCTGCCGGATACGCCCCGTCGGCCGGGCCGGCGTAAAGCTCGCAGCCATTGTCGTCGCAGATGCGCAGGCGATCGGGGATTTGCGGCATGGCCAGCGTGTGGAACAGCGCGGTGGCGCCCTGCAGCGCGGCGCGCAGGTTCGGCGCCTCCAGCGATACCTTGTCGAGAGTGGCTTCGTCGGCGTCGCGCGACCGGTAGAACTCGATGACGAAATTCAAGCGCGCCTCCGTGGCAGAGCATTGCGCAGGCCTGTCCAGTCAATTCGCCACCTCACAGAGGACGACGGAAAGGGCGCACGAGGCGCGCCCTCCAGTTTGTCAGCCTTTCGACTTCGGCTTCAAGCTGCTCTCCGCCTGCTTGACCGACGAACCGAACGGGGAGGCGGGCTTTGCCACGACCTTGTCCTTCTTCGGCTTGCGTGTCTCGCGGTTGCTTCGCTGTTGACCTTTGGACATGTCGTGCTCCTGCTTCAGTGTTGGCTTGGCGGTGGGGTCTCAGACGAGCGGGTTGCTGGCAACAACGGGGTTGTCGGCAACAACCGGATCTGCCGGTTCGAGATTGTCTTCGGTGGTGACCCGCTCATAGGTCTCCTGCTCGCTGCGGATGCGGTATTGCGGCGAACCATCCTTGACCGGCAGCCTGCTCTTGATCTGGAACAGTTCGGCGGTCTTCTGGACGAGGCCGGTGCGGCTCTTCATGCGCACGGTCTGACCGATTGCAAACTGGTGCGCGGGCGTGTCGGTGCGCGGGCGCGCATTCTGCTGGAAACGGATCATGCTGCATTCTCCCTGTCGCGCTTCAGCGCTGTTTCGAGTTCGAGGTAATCGATGGCGACAAGCTGGCTGGTGGGCGGGTTTTTCGCTGCCCTTGCCGGCAGATGGATGAAAGTGGCGACGCGGCGCCAGGCAAGCCGCGACATGCCCTCGATCAGCTCTTCGTCGTGGTCGATGTCGTAGTCGCCGGCCGGCAGCTGCCCTTCCAGTCCGCCGAGCACGAAAGGTGCGGTGAAGTGCGCGATGGAGTGGGTGGTGCGGTCCGGCATTGTCTTACCTATGCAAAGCAGCGGTCCTGAAAACAAAAAAGCGGGGACGAGCCCCGCTTTCCTATTTCCGGCAGTCGCTGGAAATAAGCCGCTTTCGAGAGCTGCCAGTACATCCGTGGTCAGCGTTCATCGAATTCGGCCGGATCAGATCAATTGCAAATTGGCGGCCGACTCGCGGCCCTTGGTGTCACGCCCCAACTCGAACTGCAGCTTCTGGCCTTCGGCGAGGCCGGGGAAGCCGGCGCGCTCCAGTGCGCTGACATGGACAAAGACGTCCTTGCCGCCATCGGTCGGCTGAATGAAGCCGGTCCGGCCATTGTAGAACTTCACGGTTCCGGTGTTCATGTCGGTCTTTCGAAGAATGAGAATGGTCGCGCGGAGCGAACATGCCGCGCGCCCGGTATCGATGATTTGGAATGAGATTGGCGGGTCGAGAACCTCTGACGCCGCGAGATGCCAATTCTGGCCCAAAGCGATCCTGTACAGATAGGCCTTTGTTGTAATTTAATCAAGGCGTTTTAAAATAAAATTGGGCTTCATTCAAAAAATTGCGCGCTGTAACTATCAGAAAAATGATGATACAAATCCATACAATTCAAAAACTGTTTGAAGCTTAGCGGGAATAATTCTCCCGGTATTTTCATTTTTCTTGTTAGTTGAAGAAGGAGACCTCGAGATGTCCGTAAAGACGCCAACAGGCACCCCCGTAACGATCACGCCGGTCGCAAAGCCGGTAATGGCAAAGCCGATGGTTGTCCTGTCGCCGCGGCTGACTGTCAGAAGTGACGAGGCGGCAAAGCAAAGGATCGCCGACACCGATGGAACGGTTCGGCGTGCCAGGCAGGTTGCCGAGACCAATCGCCTGATTTGATCTTTCCGCACCGACGAAAGGACGAGACAGCAAGCGAAGCCTTGAACCTGGCGCGCCAATGGCCTAGATCGCCACAGGCGGATAAAACACGGCAGGTTTCCCATCAACAGAGATCAAAGACGAGCGGCGGGTGCGGGAGCCAGGTCTGGCGCAGGCGGACAGCCGCCGCTAGGCCTCGACCAGTATGTGCAGCAGGCGTTGCAACTGCATCAGGCGGGGCGCCGGCAAGAGGCTGAGACGATCTACCGGCAGGTGCTGGCGCGTCAGCCCAAGCATGCAGCCGCGGCGCATTTCCTGGGACTGCTGCTGCACCAGACCGGGCGCAGCGAAGAAGGGCTGGATCTCATCGAACGGTCGGTGAGCCTGCAGCCGACGAATCCCGATTTCCTCAACAATTTCGGTACGGTGATGCGCGACCTCGGCCGCCCTGCTGCGGCCATCGATTTCTTCCGCGGTGCGGTGGATCTGCGGCCGGACCAGCTCGCGGCGCGCGACAATCTCGGCTCATCGTTGAAGCAGGTCGGCCAGTTCGAAGAGGCCGAAGAGCTTTATCGCGGCACGGTTGCACGCAACCCATTTCACGTGCGCGCCCGCATCGGGCTTGCCGAAACCCTGCAGGAAGCCGGGCGGCTGGATGAGGCGCTCGCCGTCTTCCGCGAAGCGCTGGCGATACGCCCCAAGGATGCCGACCTGCTGCACGGGCTCGGCGTCGGGCTGATGGAAAAGGGCAAGCTCGACGAGGCGGTCGACCTGTTCCGGCAGGCGTTGGCGATCAACCCCGCCATGGCCACAGCCTGGCTGATGCTGACACAGGTCAAGCGCCAGAAGGAGCGCGACAGCGAGCTTGGGGGCATGGAAGCCCAGCATGCCAAAGCGCCGCAGGACAGCCTGGCACGCATGCAGCTGTCCTTCGGACTCGGCAAGGCGAATGACGATCTCAGGGATTATGGCCGGGCCTTCGACTATTTCGCCGAAGGCAATGCGATCCGCCGCAAAGGCATCAACTACGACCAGGCCAGGACGCGGGCCGAATTCGAGGCGATGAAGGCCACCTTCGATGCCGGCTTCTTCGAGAAGCACAGGCCCAGCTCAATCAGCGACGACACGCCGATCTTCATCGTCGGCATGCCGCGTTCGGGCACGACGCTGGTCGAGCAGATCATTGCCAGCCATCCGCAGGTCTATGGCGCAGGCGAGCTCAGCATCTTGAAGAAGGCGGTCGGCAAGCAGTTCCCGGCGACCATGCCGGGTGGCTTCCCATGGGGCGTATCGGATATGGGCGATGCGGATTTTGCCGAGGCAGGCCAAGCCTATCTCGACATGCTGCATGCCCGCTATCCGAACATGCGTCACGTCACCGACAAAATGCCAGGCAACTTCCTGCTTGTCGGCTTCATCCACATGATGATGCCGAAGGCCAGGATCATCCACTGCGCGCGCGATGCGGCGGCCACCTGCCTGTCGATCTACAAGGTGCATTTCCGCGGCGACAGCCATCGCTATGGCTACGATCTCGGCGAGCTCGCCGACTTCCACAATCTCTACACCGACATCATGAAGCATTGGCACACGGTGCTGCCGGGCGTCGTGCATGATGTACGCTACGAGGATTTTGTCGCCGACCAGGAAGGACAGACGCGGGCATTGATCGCTCATCTTGGCCTGCCCTGGGACGACGCGGCTCTATCGTTCCACGAGACCGACCGACCGGTTCGCACGGCTTCAGCCGCACAGGTGCGCCAGCCGATGTATCAGGGGTCGGTCGATCTGTGGAAGCGCTATGGAGACCGGCTCAAGCCGCTGCTGGACAAGCTGGATTAGCGCAACGCTATCTAGCTGATCGTGGCCTTAGAGATTGGCCTAAGCACCCGCGTCGTGATCCTAAGGTCTTCGCGACGGAGCTTCGCTCCTGCTTCGCCCTAGGATGACGAAGCTGAGAGGCTTCTTCTAATCTGCTACCGGCTGCTCAAAGCTCAATGAATGGCTTGAAGCCACCGAAGATCATGCGCTTGCCGTCGAACGGCATGTCCGCCCAATCGGCCTTCAAGCGCGGATCTGCCATCACCTTGGCCATGACGGCATCGCGGCTCTCCCGCGACTCATAGACGGCCCAGGCGAAGACGACGATCTCGTCGTCCTTGGCCTGCACGGCACGCGGGAAGGACGTGACCTCGCCATAGGGCACGTCGTCGCCGATACATTCGACATAGGCGAGCGCGCCATGTTCCCTCCAGATAGGCCCTGCGAGGTTGGCCAGCTTCTTGTAGTCATCGAGTTTTGCCCTGGATACGGCAAGTACGAAACCATCGACATAGGACATTTTGGATCTCCTCCTGGAAGTTCACAGGGCCTCACCGGCGCCGGCCGGTGAGGGGCTCGGGCCATCGGCGGCAGATCAGGCTTTCTTCACCGGTGCGTTCATCGCCCATTCGACGCCGAACGGGTCGCGCATATTGCCCCACTGATCGCCCCAGAACATGACCTGGAGCGGCACGGCGACTTCGCAGCCGGCATCGACGGCGCGCTTCCACCAGGCTTCGATGTCGTCGCTGCCGAGGTGAAGCTGCATGGTGTAACCCTGCGGCTTGACGGCGGGCATTCCGTTTTCCGGATAGAAATCGGAGAGCATGAGGGTCGAGCCATTGATGTGGAGGTGAATGTGCATGGTGCGGCCTTTTTCGTCCGCCGGGTAGGCAAAGACCTGCTCCGCGCCGAAGGCCTTCTTGTAGAATTCGGCAGCCTTGAAGGCGCCATCCAGCTGCAGATAGGGGGTCAATCCGCCGAGCACTTTGGCCGCGGGCTGAACGGGGGTCTGATCAGTCATTTGTTGTTCCTCTTTGCGTTTGGCCTTGCGAGCCATAGGACGGATCGGACC
>NZ_RZOM01000427.1:0-4823 GCF_003999175.1 Mesorhizobium sp. M7A.F.Ca.ET.027.03.2.1
GACTTGCACGGTCACCAAGGGAGGCAATACATAGGGTATAACGGCCGCAGCGGAGGGCGCCCTTGTCAATTCAGAGGCGAGGTCAATTCAGGGGCGAGCGCGGCGCGAATGAACAAGACTTGTCCAGGGAGGAACGGGTGGCAAAAGCATCAAGGACGACGACGGTGAAAGCGGGAGCCAAGGCGCCGTCGAAAGCAGCCGGTACTGCCAAGCCGAAAGCACCCGTTGCCAAGGTCGCCACGCCGAAGGCGGCCGCGGCGCCCGTAAGGGCAAGCACAAAGCCGGCGGTGAAAGCCCCGGCCAAGGCCGCGGCCGAAAAGACGGCGCCGGGGAGTAAAGCGGGTGCGGCAAAGCCCGCTGTCAGGCCGGCGTCGAAGGCTGCGGCGGCGGTGAAGGCCCCACCGGCGGCAAGGCCGACCGCCGCCACCGCCAACCGATTGCCGAAAGCATTGACGGCGCTGGCCGCCGGCTTGCCGGAAAAGCCGTGGCTCAAGAGCTATCCGAAAAACGTGCAGGCGGAGATCGGCGCCCTGCCCTACAGCTCGATCGGCGATTTCCTCGTCGGCGCCTGCAAGCAGTTTTCCGCGCAGCCGGCCTTCACCTGCATGGACAAGTCCATCAGCTACACCGATATCGAGCGGCTGTCGGCGGCCTTCGGCGCCTACCTGCAATCGAAGGGCCTGCAGAAAGGCGCGCGCGTCGCGCTGATGATGCCGAACGTGCTGCAATATCCGGTGGCGATGATGGCGATCTTGCGCGCCGGCTATGTCGTGGTGAACATCAATCCGCTCTACACGCCGCGCGAGCTCGAACACCAGTTGAAGGATTCCGGTGCGCAAGCCATCGTCATCCTGGAAAACTTCGCCAACACCTTGCAGGCGGTGATCGCGAGGACGGCGGTCAAGCATGTGGTGGTCGCCGCGATGGGCGACATGCTCGGCGGCCTGAAGGGCACCATCGTCAATTTCGTCGTGCGCCGCGTGAAGAAGATGGTGCCGGCATGGTCCTTGCCCGGCCATGTCAAGTTCAATGCCGCCATGAAGGCCGGCGCCGGCATGGGCTTCAAGCCGGCCAAGGTGGAAGCCGACGATGTCGCCTTCCTGCAATATACGGGCGGCACCACGGGCGTGTCGAAGGGCGCCACACTGCTGCACAGAAACGTGCTCGCCAACGTCGCGCAGAACGCGCAGTGGATGGAGGACGCCTACACGATCAAGCCGAAACCGGCGCACCCCAACTTTATCTGCGCGCTGCCGCTCTATCATATTTTCGCGCTGACCGTGAACGCACTGATGGGCATGCAGCAAGGCGCCCGAAATGTCCTCATTCCCAATCCGCGCGACATTCCCGGCTTCGTCAAGGAACTGCAGAAGTATCCGGTGCACATCTTTCCCGGCCTCAACACGCTGTTCAACGCGCTGCTCAACAATGAGGATTTCCGCAAGCTCGACTTCAAGCCGCTGGTGCTGACGCTGGGCGGCGGCATGGCGGTGCAGAAGGGCGTTGCCGAACGCTGGAAGACGCTGACCGGTTGTTCGGTCACCGAAGGCTACGGCCTCTCGGAAACTTCGCCGGTGGCCACCGCCAACAAGTTCACCGCCGGCGACTTCACCGGCACCATCGGTTTGCCGCTGCCCTCGACCGAGATCGCCATCCGCGACGACGACGGCAACAATTTGCCGCTCGGCGAGGTCGGCGAGGTCTGCATCCGAGGACCGCAAGTGATGGCGGGCTACTGGAACCGGCCCGATGAGACCGCCAAGGTGATGACCAAGGACGGCTACTTCAAATCCGGCGACATGGGCTTCATGGACGAGCGCGGCTACACCAAGATCGTCGACCGCAAGAAGGACATGATCCTGGTCTCGGGCTTCAATGTCTATCCGAACGAACTCGAGGAAGTCGTGGCCATGCATCCGGGCGTGCTCGAAGTGGCGGCGGTCGGCGTGCCGGACGAGCATTCGGGCGAGGTGCCGAAACTGTTCGTGGTCAAGAAGGATCCGGCGCTGACCGCAGAGACGCTCACCGCCTTCTGCCGCGAGAACCTGACCGGCTACAAGCGGCCCAAATACATAGAATTCAGGACCGAGCTGCCGAAGACGCCGGTCGGCAAGATCCTGCGGCGAGCTTTGCGCGAATGATTGCAGCCGGCGGCGCGGATGCCGTAAATGCACCTTGCCGTCCTGACCCGGCAGAATTCATCAGGACGAACATGCGCCTCGCCCCGGTGCCGTCGGTGCCTGAGATCCGGCTCTACACGCCGCACCCGGCCAGCGGCCTGAGGCGGCTTACCGATCCGCTCCAAGGCTCCGACGCCGATGACGACACATTCGAGGCGGACGAACCTGAGCCGCAGCCGCCTTACTGGGCTTATGTGTGGGCCGGCGGCGCGGTGCTTGCGCGCCAAATCATGGATCACCCGCAAACGGTGGCCGGTCGCCGCGTGCTCGACCTTGGCGCCGGTTCCGGCCTCGTTGGCATCGCCGCAGCCAAGGCCGGTGCGCGCGAAGTGATCGCCGCCGAAATCGACCGCAACGGCGTTGCCGCAATCGGCCTTAACGCCGCGGCCAACGACATCGAGATCACCATTGTCGACAAGGACATCACGACGGCTCCCCCGCCGCCGGTCGACCTCGTGCTTGCGGGGGACGTGTTCTATGGCCGCGAGGTCGCTCTACGCTTCATCCCGTTCCTCGACCGCTGCCTGGCAGCCGGCATCGAAGTGCTGGTCGGCGATCCCCGCCGCAACGACCTGCCGCTGTCGCGGCTGCGGTTGCTCGCCGAATACAAGGTGCCGGATTTCGGCGACGCGAAGGGTGCCGCGAGCAAGCCGAGCGGTGTGTTTTCCTTCGAGGCGGATAACCGCTGGCGCTGAGATCAAAACCCAGTCAGTCGGAATGACCGGGTTCGACCTCCATCTTTGCCGCAACGACGTTGCTGGCCATTACCTGAAAGCAGACATTCGACTGCTGCACCACGTTGGCCGTTTTGCGCCTCATTTCGGCCGTTGCCGTCGTGACGGCCGCTGCCCAGAAGCGGACAAAGGCGAGGCAGAGCACCGTGGCACCTTTGCGCCAGAAGCTGCCATTGGCAAATGACCAAGTTAGGTCAATCCCCCTGCTCGACCGCCAGTCCTTCGATGAGAGTGTCCAGTGCCGCCTCGAGGGGGTTCGGCCCCACCTTTTCGGGCACGAGAAGGCCGTCAATAGCAAGCATGGCGATGCCGTGCAGCAAGGCCCAGCACGTCGCTGCCTGGCCCTGTATTGGTCGATTGCGAATAAGGCCGGCGGCCTGACCCCGTCGCAACAGCTCGACCGTCACCTCAAATACGCTGAGAGCACTATCGCTCAAGTGGAGGCCTGTCGATCGTCCCTCTTCAGCGCTGAACATCAGGCGATAGAGCGCCGGATTTTGCATGGCGAAGGCGATGTACGCCTGTGCAATCGGCACGACCTCATCGCGCAATGATGCAGTGTTTTTTGGTGTCGCACCGTTGAGTGTTGCCGCTAGTTCGGCAAATCCCAACTTCGCCAGCTCGGCCAACAACGCCGACTTGTCGTGAAAGTGCTTATAGGGCGCCGCGTGGCTCACACCGGCCCGGCGAGCGACTTCCCGCAGCGTGAACTGCCAGTCCTTCTCCTCCCGAAGCATGTCCTGTGCCGTGTCGATGACTGCACGACGGAGATCACCGTGATGGTAGGGGCGACTAATCGGGTCTGGCATGATAGCAAAGTTTCTCGTGGATACATTGTTGACAGTGACTACTTCAAGGCTTATGTAGAGGCATAAGTTTCTCTTGTCTACATCAGAGTGGATCATGAACGCCATATCAAAAACCACCGACGCCGATCACATGGGCGGTTTTCTGTCAGCCCAGCTGCGCGACGAGGCCCTGAGCCATGCCAAGGGCATCTATGAGCAGGTTCGGTGGAACACCATCAAGCTCCTGCACGCCCCCTTCGGGCGGCCGGTCGAAATCAGTCTCAACATGATGCTGCGGTGACCGGAATGGCGTCCCCAAATGAAACCCAGAAGCATCAGCACGTGACCGCCGACAGCTCGTTCCCGCTCACCGGCTCGTGCGAGTGCGGCGCCTGCTCGTTCGAAATCCAAGTCGCGCCAAAGGGCAGGTTCCGGTGTCATTGTCTCATATGCCAAGGCTTCACTGGCAGGCACTTTTCCGACGTCGTCGTCGTGCCGGCCAGGCATGTCACGCTGAATGACGCCTCGAACATCTCCTTCGCTAAGTATCGCCCGCCGCCGAACTTCAATCGCGGCAAATGCCGGACATGCGGAAAGCCCGTAGTCGAGGTCGCGGGGGTAGGCTCCCTGCAGCTGATGTTCATTCCGGTCTTCAATCTGCGGCCGACCGCGCCTTTGACTCCCGTTCGCGCCGACGTCTTCTACCACCGCCGCGTCGAGGACATTCATTACGGCGTCCCCCACTACAGCGGTTACTGGCCAAGCCAATATGCCATCACCCGCACGATTATCCGCAGCCTGTGACGAGCTGCTTCTCAGCGCTTGCTGCCATCACAAATCGAACCAACTGAAAGAGACATTCAAATGAGCAAAGACAACAAGGCAATCGCGCTGGTGACCGGCGCTTCCTCGGGCATCGGCCTGGCGACCGCCAAGGCACTGGTCAGGGCGGGCTACTGGGTGTTCGGCACGAGCCGCAAGGCCGTTGCAGACCGCGACGGGATCACCATGCTGGTCTGCGATGTCACTGAAGATGCATCGGTGGAGGCGCTGGTTGCCGAGATCGCGCGACGCGCCGGGCGCATCGACCTCGTCGTCAACAACGCCGGGATCGGCATGCT
>NZ_RZOM01000428.1:0-4818 GCF_003999175.1 Mesorhizobium sp. M7A.F.Ca.ET.027.03.2.1
CCTCAAATGGTCACCGGAGCGCGGCACCACGATCGGCCTGACCGGGCGGACCACCGTCGAGCCCACGACCACATCGGGCGAAAGCGGCGACATCCTCTATTCCGGTCGCCTGACCGGCGAACGCCAGATTCGCGCCAACCTCACCGCCAATGCGGCTCTGGGCCTCGACTGGCGTGACTACATCGGCATCGATGGCCATGACAGGGTGTTGAGCGCCGAGGCCGGACTGACCTGGTGGCTGAACCGCTACGCCGGCCTCACCACAAGGGTGAGGACCGAGAAGCTGACCAGCAATCTGCCGGGCCGGGACTACACCGCCAACAGCATCTTCCTCGGCGTGAAAGTGCAGCGCTGAGGACTTGCGTGCCCAACGTGCGTTGAGATCAGACCGGCCCTTCCGCGGACCGGCTGAACATCGACATCGACTTAAGATGCGGCGCCGCGGCGCTCGGATGGCTTCATCTCATCGAGAAGCGTGCGGATCACACCGGCCATGTTCTCGTTCATGTCGCTGCGCCACAGCGCGAAGGCGACGTTGGCCTCGACGAAGCCTTCCGGCGATCCGCAGTCGAACGTGCGGCCTCGATAGTGGTAGCCGTAGAAAGGCTGCTGCTTTTCCAGCTTCAGCATGGCGTCGGTGAGCTGGATCTCGTTGCCGGCGCCTTTTTCCTGGCCTTCAAGGATCTTGAAGATCTCCGGCTGCAGGATGTAGCGGCCGTTGATGTAAAGATTGGACGGCGCGGTGCCGGCCTTCGGCTTTTCCACCATCTCGGTGATGCGGAAACCGTGATGCGTGTCCTCGCCGCGGCCGACGATGCCGTATTTGTGGGTTTCGGCGGGAGCGCATTCCTGCACCGCGATGATGTTGTTGCCGGTCTCCTCGTAGAGCTCGACCATTGCCTTCGTGCAGCTCTTCTCCGACTGCATGATCATGTCGGGCAGCAACAGCGCGAAGGGCTCGTCGCCGACGAGCTCGCGGGCGCACCAGACGGCATGGCCAAGTCCCATCGGTACCTGCTGGCGTGTGAAACTGGTCTGCCCCGGCGCCGGCTGCAGCCGTTGCAGGCGGGCGAGCTGGTCGTCCTTGCCGCGCTGGGCCAGCGTGTCATAGAGTTCGAACTGGATGTCGAAATGGTCCTCGATGACGGCCTTGTTGCGGCCGGTGACGAAGATGAAATGCTCGATGCCGGCCTCGCGTGCCTCATCCACCACATACTGGATCACCGGCCGGTCGACGACGGTCAGCATTTCCTTGGGGACAGCCTTGGTGGCCGGGAGAAACCGTGTGCCGAGACCGGCGACCGGGAAGACTGCCTTGCGAACTCTCTTCATGCTTTCAATTATCCGTTTGAGGGCCAGCTCCGCAATCCCCGTTCCAAGACATTTTCACGCCGGAATTCGGGACTACTGGGCAACTGAGAGGAATGTCCACCGGTAAAGCTTCGAAGCGTGTTTTCGTTCCCGGTGGCGCCTATGGTAAACTAATTCCTAACCTGGTTCGGCGATGAATGGTCTTTCCTGAGACAGAGAAGGAGGAAAAGATGTCCGTTCGCAATGCCGCAAAAATTTTTACCAGCGTCATGGCGGCAGCCAGCCTATCGCTCGCTCTGCTGATGCCTGGCCCCGCTTTCGCCGATGCCGGTTTCCGGCAGTGGGTCGCCGGCTTCCGCGCCACCGCCGTGCAGAGCGGCGTTTCCGGCGCCCTCTACGACCAGGCCTTCAGGAACATCAGGGATATCGATCCGGTGGTGCTGGAGAAGGCGCGTACGCAGCCTGAATTCACGGCCCCTGCCTGGGACTATTTCGACAACCGCGTCCATGACCAGTCGGTCGCCGTCGGCCAGCAGATGGCCAGGAAATGGAAGCCGTGGCTGGACCGGATCGAGGCCAGGTTCGGTGTCAACCGCTACATCCTGCTGGCCATCTGGTCGATGGAATCGAACTATGGCGAGATCCTCAAGCGCGACGACATCATGCGCAATGTCGTGCGCTCGCTGGCGACCTTGGCCTATGCCGATCCGAAGCGGGCGAAATTCGCCCGCACCCAGCTGGTCGCCGCGCTGAAGATCCTGCAGACCGGCGATATCGACGAAAGCCATCTGAGCGGATCCTGGGCCGGCGCCATGGGCCATACCCAGTTTATCCCGACCAGCTATCTGCACTATGCCGTCGACATGGACGGCAATGGCAAACGCGACATCTGGAATTCGATCCCCGATGCGCTGGCGACATCAGCCAATTTGTTGAAGAAGAATGGCTGGCAGGCCGGCAAGACCTGGGGCTATGAGGTTGCTTTGCCCGCTGGAAAGCTTCCCGGCGGCTCGAAAACACTGTCGCAATGGCAGGCGCTCGGCGTGGTCAGGGCCAACGGCAAGCCGTTCAAGAACGGCTCCGACAAGGCGACGCTGAAGGTGCCGGACGGCCGCAACGGGCCGGCCTTCCTGATGATCAAGAATTTCACGGTCATCAAAGCCTACAATAACGCCGACAAATACGCGCTGGCCGTCGGCCTTCTTGCCGACGAAATCGCCGGCTCCAGCGGTCTCGTGCAGGACTGGAAGCGGCCTTTCACCAAGCTCACTTTCGAGGAAAGGCAGGAGCTGCAGCAGCGGCTTTCCCAACATGGCCTTTATGACGGCAAGTTCGACGGCAAGATCGGCGACGGCTCGAAATCAGCCATCTTGGCCTTCCAGGCCAAGGCCGGCTTGACCCAGGACGGTTACCCGAGCATGGAAGTGCTGAAGTGGCTCAGGCAGAAATAGAGCCGCCTGCGCTGCCGCGCGGCCTTTCGGGCGCGCAAAGGACACTGTAGCAATCTGGTTGGCGCGGCATTTGCTGCGCCAAGGGATGGAGGAAACGATTGGCTTCGGCTGCGCGCATCGCAGGGCTTGTTCGTCGCATGCCGGTGCTCATCCTGGCCTTGATCGTGCTCGCCGTCGGTGTGGCTGGCGCCTTTCATGCGCCGGCCATGGCGCAGGAGCAGCAAAACCGCGGCTGGTCGCTGCGCGACCTTCTGTTCCCGCGCCGCAGCGAGCGGATCGAGCCGCCGCAGGACATCCAGAAGCCGAGGCCCAGGCCCAAAGCGAAAAAACCCCGCGCCCCGCGCCCGCCCGCGGAACCGGAAATCCCGGTGGTCGACAAGGCACCGGACGCCCGCACCGTGCTGGTGGTCGGAGACTTCATGGCGGCCGGCCTCGCCGAAGGCCTCGATACCGCCTTTGCCGAGAATGCCGGCGTCAGGATCGTCGTTCGCAGCAATGGTTCGTCCGGCTTCGTACGCGACGACTTCTACAACTGGCCCGAACAGATCAAATCGCTGATCGAGACCGAAAAACCTGCCGCCGTGATCGTCATGCTGGGTTCCAACGACCGCCAGCAGATGAAGGTGGGTGACGTGCGCGAGCAGCCCCGCTCTGAAACCTGGACCAAGGAATATGAGCGCCGGACCGAGGCGTTCGGCAAAGCTGTCGCGGAGGCAAAGGTACCCTTCCTCTGGGTCGGCATGCCGGCGTTCCGGGTGTCGAAGATGACCTCCGATATGCTGGCCTTCAACGACATCTATCATCAGGCCGCTGAAAGCCATGGCGGTGAATTCGTCGACGTCTGGGACGGCTTCGTCGATGAGAACGGTGCTTTCGTCACCAGCGGCCCCGACATCAACGGCCAGCCGGTGCGGCTGCGCGCCGATGACGGCATCAACGTCTCGAGGGCGGGCAAGCGCAAACTCGCCTTCTACACCGAAAAACCGCTGCTGAAGATCCTCGGCCTGACCGCGCCTGGAAGCGTGATTACACCGTCCGCTCCGGCGGGCGCACCTGTCGAGGCGCCGGCGCCGGCCGCGGCCCCCATCGTTATCGACCGCACCGCGCCGATGCTGCTCAGCGATCCGGCACTCGACGGTGGCTCCGAATTGCTGGGCGCGGCACCGCCGGCGAAGGCCAATCCGGACTTGCCCGGTGAAAAGCTTGTGGTCGAGGGCAAGGCACCGATTGCATCGCCCGGCCGCGCCGACGATTTCTCATGGCCGCCAAAGGCCGCGACCGATACCACGACCGCGATCAATCGTTAGTATCGCTGCACGCTCCTGGGTTCAGCGCGGGAGAACGCTCGACCCCATCAACGCCTCGTCGATCGAGCGTGCCGCCTGGCGGCCCTCGCGGATCGCCCAGACGACCAGCGACTGGCCACGACGCACGTCGCCGGCCGCATAGAGCCTGTCCACGCTGGTCTTGTAGTCGCGGTCATTGGCCTCGACATTCCTGGAGCGGCGGCTGTCGGTGGCGATCTTCATCTCACCGTCCAATTCCTTCGCCACCCCGGCCGCAGCCGGCCCGGCAAAGCCGATGGCGATGAACGCGAGATCGGCACGAATGACGAATTCGCTGCCGGCGATCGGCTTGCGCTTTTCGTCGACCTCGCAGCATTTGACCCCGGTCAGCTGGCCGTCTTCGCCGATGAACTCGAGCGTCGCCACCTGAAACTCGCGCTCGGCGCCTTCGGCCTGCGAGGACGAGGTGCGCATCTTGGTCGCCCAGTAGGGCCAGACCGAAAGCTTGTCTTCCTTTTCCGGCGGCTGCGGACGGATGTCGAGCTGGGTGACGCGGACCGCGCCCTGGCGGAAGGCGGTGCCGACGCAGTCGGACGCGGTATCGCCGCCGCCGACGACGACCACATGCTGGCCGCCGGCGAGGATCGGATGCGACGGCCACGCCACCGACTGGATCGGTTCGCCGCCGACACGCCTGTTCTGCTGCACCAGATAGGGCATCGCGTCATGCACGCCGCCGAGATCGTCGCCGGGAATGCCGGCCGCGCGCG